>JBFKNO010000059.1:0-12203 GCA_041629275.1 Nitrospiraceae bacterium | reverse complement strand
TCATCGTGCAGGGAGACCGCGACGAGCTGATTCCGCTGCACCAGAGCCGTCGATTCTTCGACGCCTTAACGGGAGAAAAATCGCTGCACCTCATCGAGGGCGCCGATCATCAGTTCTCCAGACAGGAGGATTTCGCGAGGATGACGGCGCTGATATCGGGCTGGCTGATCCAGCACCTGTAGGGCCCGGAAGGGCCACGAGGGACGACACAGCGAGGTCGTGATGAAAGACCCGGTGTTCTTGCAAGAGGAGCGGCTCGAAATTCTGAAAATGCTCTATCCCTGGTACAAGGAGGAAGTGTTTCGTCGCCGCGAGCAGATGATGCGGCTCACCGCTTTCGCCAGCGCGTTTCTCGTCCTGTTGCTCGTCACGATGCTCGCGATGCCAGGGCAACCCCGCCACGACCTCACCGAGGCGCTCTTCGCGATCACCGGCGTCGCCCTCTTCTCGAGCGTGTTCGGCTACCTGATTCTCCAGCAGTGCGCCCGCCACCGCTTGGCGAAGCAGGCCCTGATCGAGATCGAGCGAGCGCTGGGGCTCTACGAAGAAGGGGCCTATCTCCCCGGCCGCAGCCTGTATCCGGAGGACTGGAAGACCGCGTGGAGCAGCGATCGCAGCGTGACCGTCTACCTCGCGGTCATGGCCGCGCTGACCGTGCTGGTCATTGCCGGCGTCCTCATCCGATGATCCCCTGTCCCGCGTTGGCCGCCGTGGAGCCGGTCATGCTCCATTTTGATCGGTTGCTGTTCGTTTTTGTGCGAGCTCAGCCACCCACCTCCTGAACGGCATCTCCGCTCCCAGGCAGCAGCCTGAGCTCCATCCCGAGGCCGCTGAGACAATTAAACATTCATGATTTCAATAAGATATGTCATTGTGACGTTACTATGGTCAGCCGTAGCAATGTGAACATTGTGGGTGAGACAGTGCAGGCACATGCCTTGCTTCAAGGCCGGCTTGGGATGGGAAGCGTCAAACAGCAAGGGCCTCAAAAGGACAAAGAAGAACGGACCATGGAATCACGTCGCGCGCCACGCATTACGGTTCAGGGAGCGGTGGCTTTTTCCTCGGATGACAGCAACAGCAGCCAGGGTAGCCTGCTCAACCTGTCGACCGGCGGCTGCGCCTTCGAGTGCGAGACCCTGTTTCAAAAGGGTGATTACCTCGGGCTACGGATGTACCTTCAGGACCAGGACCTGCCCGTGGAGGTGGACCTGGCGGCGATTCGCTGGTCCAGTGGCCGAGAGTATGGCTTGGAGTTCATCAGGGTTCGCCAGGAAGTGCAGCGGCGCCTTCGCTCTCTCCTGACCGCAACGAAAGATCTCTAGGATCCCTTCGCCTCTCCGGACCCGTGGTCGTCTCATCCGGCCCGGATACTCCGCAGAGAGCTTGTCGCCCCGCCTCCCCTCGCCCTCGGTGAAGGCCCGAGGCTCGACCCTGAGCCTTGGGCCTTCTTCTTTCACCTCTGCCGTATCTCAGTCAGGCGCGTGGATCGAGATGATCCTCCCTCGCCCGCGTTTCGGGGGAGAGGGGAATGGAGCGGGCCGGCCTCTATCTTTCATTGGCCTTGTGAGGACTCGTCTTCGAACTTGAGGACCGGCTGGGCACAGCGGAACCCGGTAAAGCTGTTTCTCGTGTCGGGCGGCAGCTGAAATCGCGCATAGCTGAGCAGGTAATTCGGGAGGTCGGACCATGCGCCGCCACGCAGGACCTTCAACTCACCGGTCTCCGCCCCCTGAGGATTGATGGCCGGGCTCCGGGCATAGTAGGACAGGTCGTACCAGTCCAACACCCACTCCCAGACATTCCCGGCCATGTCGTAGACACCAAAGGGGCTCTCGGCGCCTTTGTAGTGTCCCACCGGCATCAGAGCCTGGTCGTAGCTGAAGCGGGCGCCGATCGCGAAGTTCGCCAGGGAGGACGTGGGCGTCTCATTGCCCCAGGGATACCGCCGCTCGTCCGTCCCCCTCGCCGCCTTCTCCCACTCCGCTTCGGTCGGGAGTCGCTTTCCCGCCCAGCGACAAAACGCATCGGCGTCATTCCAGGTGACACCGATCACCGGCCGATCAGCATGCAGCTCCAGGTCCACCGAGTTCCAGAGCCAGGGCGGCGTGCGGCGGGTGACGGCCAGGAAATTGGCGTAGCGCTCCGTGGTGACCTCATAGGCATCAATGTAATACGCATCCAGCCAGACTTCGTGGCGGGGACTCTCATCTTCGAGCCCGATGCCCCGCTCGGCTCCCATCCAGAACGCTCCCTCCGGAATCAGAACCATGGGCGCGTCGTCGACGTAGGTTGCCCGTTTCTCCTCCGAGTCCTTCCGTAGCTTGCGCAGGTCACCGACCTGCCCCCAGCTCGGGACCGTTCCAACGAGCCCCGCCAGCAGCACCATCGCGACGGACCACCGGCCCCATCTGGCAAATTTGCCGCAATCCTTGTTTCCTACTTTCACGCGCCCCTCACAGTAAGCTGTCCTTGACTCCTCACTCCTCACTCCTCACTCCTCACTTTTCACCCTACCGTTCCCGCCGCGATCCAATGCCGGTCGTCGACGCGCTCCACCGTCAGCCGCCCGAGATGGGCGTCGGCCAGTTGCGCCCGGACCTCGTCCTCCGTAAAGGCGGCGAGCAGCGACCGATAGAAGTCACGTCGCAGGATCGGCGATTCGCTGGCGGCGTGGCCCTCAACGATGGCCTGCGCCTCGGCCGCCGAGCTCGGACGCGCCAGATCCATGACCAGGACCACCCCTCCTGGCTTCACGCATCGCGTGACCCCATGCCAGAACTCTACCGGGTTCGGAATATGATGCAAGAGACTGTTGGAAATGATGCCATCGGCCGCCTCATCCATCTCCAGGTCCTGGAGCCGCCGACAACACAGGACGATGCGATCTTCGAGCCCTGCCGCTCTCACCGCTTCCTCGCCCAGACGGATCATTGCCGGTGACCCGTCGATGGCCGTCACCCGACAGTCGGGAAAGGCCCGCATGAATCGGATCGGAATGTCCGCTGGCCCACAGCCCAGATCAAGCACGCGGCCCGTGAGGAAATCCGGGAACCGCGATCGGAACAGATCGACAAAGATCTGGTTCTCGGTCGCGAAATCGGCCTGGGCATAGGCCAAGGCCTGCTCGGGATCGTCCATCAACTCGGGTTCGAGCACGCGGTCCATCACGGGTCAATCGGGCTCATCGGGTCTGTTGGGTCGGTCGGGTCGGGCAAACGACTGGCTTCCGGCTTCTCATTCTGTCATGCCCGCGGAAGCGGGCATCCATCTTCTTCCCGGAAAACCCTGGATTCCCGCTTACGCGGGAATGACGGAGACGTGCGCCTGGATTCCTGCTTTCGCAGGAATGACGGAAGATTTCCCAGCCTCACGCCTCACGCTGGTGTTCAACCACAACTTGATCCCCACATTTGACATCTCCGGCTTGCAAGACTCGAGCGTAAAAACGGCTCCACCCGGGGTGATGCTTGTGGGAGATACGGCGGAAATCGCCATCCGTGAACCATTTCGCGTTGTGCTCGCAGGGCGCCGTATAGCTGGTGAGCTCGAGCACCACCCCGCCGCCGATTCGGAGGCGATCACCGGGCGCGAGCGCGTGCCAGTCGATGCCCGCCAGGGTAAGATTCTCTCCGGTGCAGCCGGCCTCGACGGGGTGGCCTTCCGCTTGAAGAGCCTGGATCGCCTCGAGGGAAAACAGGCAGACCGCGCGATCCGGCCCACCATGAATCTTCGGCGTGGCTTGCCGATCGCCGGCGACCCCCTCCGCGTCGATGCGCGCCTCCGGCACGGGTCGCTTGGGCACACCGCCCCGCGAGATGCTGATCTGATGAACCTGGCCGCACATGCATTACTCCTCGCAGGCCTCCCCTGCCAGAACCTCCATGGCCAGCCATCCATCCCGAACATGCACGGCATGGGGCACCGCGCCGGCCTGCGCGAAGGCTCGCTCGATCTCCTTGCGATCTTCCTCCAGGACGCCGGAGACCAGGAGCCGCCCACCCGGCTTGAGCCAGCCCAGGAGGTCGCGGGCGGCACGCAAAAAGGTCTGCGCGTCGAGATTCGCCAGGGCGAGGTCCGCGCCCCGACGATCCGGCCCCTGCGCCTCGCCCAGCGCCTCCACCCGAAACTCCAGCTCGGACCCGAAGCCGTTCACCGTCGCCGCCTCCCGGGCGCAGGCGATGGCGACAGCATCGGAATCGATGCCGAGCGCGTTCGCGGCACCAAGCCGCAGCGCGATCATGGCCAGAATGCCGGACCCCGTGCCGACGTCCAGGACGCGTTCGCCGCCGCGAACCGCCGACTCGAGCCGTTCCGCCAGGAGATGGGTCGTGGCATGGTGACCCGTGCCAAAAGCCTGCTTGGGATCGATGACGAGGTCGATGATGCCGTCCTCCAGCGGTGGAGGCGCCCAACTCGGTCTGATGAGGATGCGGCGGCCCGCGCGGACGGGCTGCACCGTCTGCGCCCAGGCCGCATTCCAATCGCGATCCTGGAGCGGAACGACCTCGAGCGACGGATCCTGGACTCCCGTCACTGCGGCGAACCTCGCCCGCAGCCGATCGAGGGCCTCCGGGGTCCACTGGCCCGCCGGCCAGTACAGGCGGAGTATCTCGCCGTCGTACCAGCCGCCCCGAAACGCCGGGTCGTCGACGAGGCCGACGATCTCCGCAGGATCGGTCGGTGCATCAATCCTCACTTCAATCCAGTCACTCGACATGCTTGTACACGTGCTTATCGATAGGGAGCTGTTTAAAGGCGAAGGGGTGACTTCCCGCCCCTCCTTTGTAAGGAGGGGGTGGGGAGGTAGAACGTGCAGGATAGGTTTCGCTGGAGCGTTCCGCCTTGTCCGCTGGCCGTTCTACCCCACCTGGCCTCCCCTTGCAAAGGGGAGGTGCGGACAGAGTTACCACGAAGTCCTCCCATCGATTCAGAACGGTTCAGGTTCCACGTGCCTCTCGCTTCAAGCCCGCGCTCTTTTTGGGTATTATTGACGGCGCAGCCGTAAGCAGGTAAGGTCGAATCCACGATGTCGACGTCCGATTCGGCCCCATCCCCCAGCCCGAGAGAACAGACGCTGGCCCGGTTGATCGCGCGGCTCGACCGTTTCCTGAGCCGGGGCGGCGAGACGAGCTCCCGCTTCTCGCGCTGGCGCATGGTCACCTTTCTCACGGGCCTGGTGTCCTGCATCGTGCTGTACAACCTCGAGCAGTATCACCTCGGCAACGCCACCCTCGCCCTCTTCATTCTCGTGTTTGTCGTGATGGCCTCATATCATAACAGGCTCGAAGGGCGCTTGCATCGCCTTCGCCTGTGGCGCGCCATCAAGCAGGCGCACCTGGCGCGTCTCCGCCTTGACTGGAAGACCATTCCCTGCGCCGAGAGCCCGAGCGCCGACGCGCACCCCTACGCCGCCGACGTCGACCTCATCGGACCCCATTCCCTGTTCACGCTGGTGAATACCGCACTGTCGTCGAACGGGCGCGCACGCCTGGCCGGCTGGCTGCTCGACCAGAACACCCGGCCACCGGGGGTCGAGACGTGGCGCAGTCGTCAAATGCTGGTGAAGGAATTGTCCGGCCTGCATCTGCTCCGGGACCGCTTGACCCTGGAGGCTCTGCTGGTGGACGAGGGAGGAATCGACGGGGACCGCTTGATTCGCATTCTTCAGGCGCCCGCCGGGTTCGCCGGTCTCGTGGGGGTGCTGCTGGTCCAAACCACGCTGGCCGCCTGCACGATTTCTCTGGGGCTGGCCGCCGCTTTCGGTGTGATTCCTGCGTACTGGACCCTGTCCTTCGCGGTCTACGCCATCGTGTTTCTTCTGATGTCGGGCCGTGCCGCCCCGGCGTTCGGGCGGGCGCTGTCGATCCACAAGGAGCTGGAAAAGGTGGGCGCGATCTACCGCTACCTGCGCCGTCGCTCGTTCGCCCGGACTCCGTCCCTGAACGGGCTCGTGGCCCCGGTCCTCGACGCGGTCGCGCCACCCGAGGCCTACATCAAGCGATTCGCCCGTGTGTCCCATGCCCTCAGCATCCGCGCGCACCATCTGGTCCATCTGGGTTTGAACGCGCTCGTCCCCTGGGATTTTTGGTGCGCGTTCCGGCTGGAGCGGCTCCAACGCGACGTCCTGCCGGTGATTCCCGTCTGGATCGACACCCTGGCCGAGCTCGAGGCGGCGGCCGCATTGGCCAATTTCGCCTATCTCAACCCGACCTACACCTGGCCGACTCTGGCGGCGCCCGGGGACAACGGCCAGAGCGCCGTGTTCGTCGCCAGACGACTGGGGCATCCGCTCATTCCACAGCACCAGCGGGTGTCAAATGACGTGGAGCTCAGGGGGCGCGGCCGGATTCTCCTGGTCACCGGCTCGAACATGTCCGGCAAGAGCACGTTCCTGCGGACATTCGGCATCAACGTGTGCCTGGCGCAGGCGGGCGCACCTGTCTGCGCGGAGTGGCTCGAGGCCAGTTGGGTGCGCGTGTACTGCTGCATTCGGGTCGACGACTCGCTCGAGGCCGGGCTCTCGTTCTTTTACGCCGAGGTCAAGCGACTCAAGACGGTCCTCGACGCCGCGCAGGACGAGTCGGCACCACCGGTGCTGTTCCTGATCGACGAGATCTTCAAAGGGACCAACAACCGCGAGCGGGTCATCGGCAGCCGTGCCTTCATCCAGGCCCTCGCCGCGAGCAACGGGTTCGGCCTGGTCACGACCCACGACCTGGAGCTCGCCGAGCTGGAGAAGGACACGCCCCCGCTGAGCAACGCGCATTTCCAGGAAACGGTGGCGGCCAAATCGCTGACCTTCGATTATCGGCTGCGCCCCGGCCCCTGCCCGACGACCAACGCGCTCAGGATCATGGCCTTGGAAGGGCTCCCCGTCCCCCAGCCGGACCCATGAACCATCCATTACGCGGCCTCCTCATTTCCCAATTCTGCGGCGCGTTCAACGACAACGCCTGGAAGCTCATCGTCGCGCTGCTGGCCATCCGCCACGTCGGCCAAGCGCTGCAGCCCGGGGCAGCGTTCGAGGCCGCGTCCCAATCGCAGACGACCCTCGCCTTCGTCATCTTCACCCTGCCGCTCGTCCTCATCTCCCCCTTTGCCGGAATCCTGTCGGACCGCCGGAGCAAGCGCGCCGTCATCATCGCGCTCAAGGCCGTGGAGGTCGGACTGATGACGGCGGCGACGCTGACGCTCTTCCTCGATCCTTCAGGCGGCACGCTGCCCCTCCTCGTCCTCGGTCTCATGGGCGTGCAGACCGCGCTGTTCAGCCCGGCCAAGTACGGGATCCTGCCGGAGCTGGTCTCCCACGAGCGGCTGTCGGCGGGGAACGGCCTCTTGGAGCTGTGGACCTTCGTCGCCATCATCGCCGGCACGGCTGGCGCGGGCCCCCTTCTCGGCTTGACCGACGGCGCCCCCTGGCTTGCCGGCCTCGCGCTGACGGCGGTGGCGGGCATCGGGCTCACCGCCTCCTGGACGATTCCGCCCGTCCGGGCCGCGCGCAGCGAAGGAGGGCTCGGCGCCTCGCTCCTGACGGCCTTCGCCGCCATCCGCGCCGACCGCACCCTGAGGCTGGCGATTCTGGGAGCGGCCTCGTTCTGGACCCTGGCCAGCCTGGTCGGCCAGGACATCCTGATTTATACGAAATCCGCCCTCCACCTCTCGGATAGCACCTCCGGGCTGCCCCTGGCTGTCCTGGCGGCGGGAATCGGCATCGGCGCGGTCATCGCCGGAAAACTCTCCGCCTCCAAGGTCGAGTACGGGCTGATCCCGCTGGGGGCAACCGGCCTGGCCGCGACCCTGCTCGCGCTCGGCCTCGTGTCCCCGGCGCTGAGGGGCACCATGATCGGGATGAGCCTGCTCGGGGTCTCCTGCGGGTTCATCATTGTTCCCATCAACGCCCTCATTCAGTGGCGAGCGCCGGGCGAGTTCCGCGGCGCCGTCATCGCCCTGTCCAATACCTTCGTCTACACCGGTATTCTCCTGGGGTCGCTGGGCAGCGGGGCCCTGGCGCAGATTGGCCTCTCGGCCAGCCAGATTCTCGTGGCCGCCGGCCTGGTGACCATCCTGCTGACCGGCTGGGCCCTGTGGCTGGTGCCGAACGCGTTCCTGCGTCTCCTGCTCGTGCTGCTCACCCACACCTTCTACCGCCTCCGCGTCGTGGGGCGCGCGCACGTGCCGCTCGAGGGCGGCGCGCTGCTGGTCCCCAACCACGTCTCCTTCGTGGACGCCTTGTTGCTGATCGCCAGCGTGGATAGGCCGATCCGGTTCCTCGTGCACGCCGCGTATTATCACCATCCGGTCTTCAAGCCGATCGCCCGCCTCTCCGGCGCCCTGCCCATCGCGTCGACGGGCGCGCCGCGGGAGATCCTCCGCTCGATCCGCGAGGCCGGGAATCTGCTCGACCAGGGAGAGATCGTCTGTATCTTCCCGGAGGGACAGATCACACGGACGGGCACCCTCCTGCCGTTCCGGAGCGGGTTCGAGCGCATCGTCAAGGGGCGCAGCGTTCCCATCATCCCCGTTCATTTGGATCGGGTCTGGGGCAGCATCTTCAGCTTCGTGCGGGGACGGTTCTTCACGAAATGGCCCGAGCGCATCCCCTTTCCGGTGACCGTGTCGTTCGGCGCGCCCCTCCCCCCCGACACGACGGCCGCGGGCGTCAGGCAGGCGGTGCTGGAGTTGGCCGAATCGGCCTGGCGGTTGCGCAAGGCCGATCGCCCCACGCTGCATCGCTCCGCGATCCGGGCCCTCCGACGACACCCCCTGCGGCTGGCCTTCGCCGATGTGACCCGCCCCAAGGTGTCCTGTTTTCAGGCGCTGGTCGGGGTCATCGCGCTTGCCCGGGTCCTGCGGTCGTCGTGGAGGGGGCAGCAGAACGTCGGCATCTTGCTTCCGCCCACGGTCGGAGGCGCACTCGTGAACATCGCCGCGACCCTCTCGGGTCGGACGACCGTCAACCTGAATTACACGGCGGGTCGCGCCGGCATGGCATCGGCCATTGAGCGGGCCGAGCTCCGGACGGTCGTCACGAGTCGCGTCTTCGTCGAGAAGGCCAACCTGGAGCTGCCGGAGAATGCCACCTACCTGTGGATGGAGGACATCCGCTCGCGCATCGGGACCATGGACAAGCTCACAGCCATGCTGCTCGCGGTCCTGGCTCCGGTCCGTCTCCTGGAACGGGTCGCCGGGGCGGAGCGTCCCCCGACCGTCGATGACCTCGCGACCATCATCTTCAGCAGCGGCAGCACCGGCGAGCCCAAGGGCGTGATGCTCAGTCACTTCAGCATCGACTCGAACGTGAATTCGGTGGCGCAGGTCTTCCGGGTCTCTCAGGAAGACCGCCTGATCGGCATCCTCCCGTTCTTCCATTCATTCGGATATCTGACGACCCTGTGGTTCGCCGCGATTCACGGAGTCGCGGTCATCTTCCATCCCTCCCCGCTGGACGCCCCCGCGATCGGGGAGCTGATTCACCGATACCGCGTTTCGATCCTCATGGCGACGCCGACCTTCCTGCAGCTTTACCTGCGCCGGTGCCTGCCGGAGCAGTTCGGCTCCCTGCGCGTCGTGCTGACCGGGGCGGAAAAGCTGCCCGACCGGCTGGCCCAGGCCTTCGAGGATCGCTTCGGCATTCGCCCGATCGAAGGCTATGGGGTGACCGAGTGTGCCCCGGTCATCGCCGTGAACTGTCCTGATTTTCGGGCCGCGGGCTTTTTCCAGCCGGGCACGAAACGGGGCACCGTGGGGCAGCCGATTCCCGGTGTCGCGGTCCGCATCGTCGATCCCGACACCGACGAGCCCCGGCCGGTCGGTACGTCCGGCCTCTTGTTGGTCCGGGGACCAAACGTCATGAACGGCTACCTCGGGCGCGACGACTTGACCGCGGCGGTCATGCGCGACGGGTGGTACGTGACCGGCGACATCGCCCTGATCGACGAGGACGGCTTCCTGCGCATCACGGATCGCCTGTCCCGCTTTTCAAAGATCGGCGGTGAAATGGTTCCCCACGGGACCGTGGAGGAGGCCTTGCAAGTCGCCGCCGGCGCGGAGACGACCGTCTTTGCCGTCACCTCCGTCCCCGACGAGAAAAAGGGCGAGCAGTTGGCGGTGCTCCACACGCTTAGCGAGGACGACATTCCCCCAATCCTGGAGAAGGTCGCGGCCAGCGGGTTGCCCAACCTCTTCATGCCGCGACGGGACCGCTTCATCAAGGTCGACAGCATCCCCGTCCTGGGGACCGGCAAGCTGGACCTGCGGGCCATCAAGCGGGTGGCCCTGGATCAGCTTGCCCCGCGGGCCTAGCGTGGTGGTTTAGAAAGTACTTACCTGATTCACCGTGCGAGCCCCCTCTCCCTCCCCTCTCCCCCAGCGGGGGAGAGGGCTAGGGTGAGGGGGGGAGCGAGAGACGGCGCAGAATGGATTCCGGACCCAAGAGCACCAAACACCTCATTGATTGCCACGTGCACCTGGCGGCGCTTCCCGATGCGGGAAACGGGTGCCTCGTCTCGGCCAAGATGCTCCGGAGCCCGCTGTTCCGCTTCCTGCTGTGGAAGCACGACCTTCCCGCGCAGGACCCGGCGGTGGCCAACCACAAATATGTGATGTCGCTGCTCCGCGAGCTCCGCGCCTCACGCCATGTGGCGCAGGCCGTCCTCCTGGGCATGGACGGCGTGTACGACCGTGACGGCCGGCCGGATCTGCAGGGCACGGATTTTCTCGTGAGCAATGACTACGTGCTGCGTGTCGCCAGGGAGTACCCGCATGAGTTCTTCGCCGGCGTCTCCATCAATCCCCAGCGCCGGGATGCCGTGGACGAGGTGCACCGCTGCGCCGACGCCGGCGCGACGCTCGTGAAGGTTCTCCCCAACTCCCAGCAGTTCGACCCGGCGACGCCCGGGTACAAGCCGTTCTACCGCGCGCTCGCGACGCGGGGGCTCCCCTTGTTGAGCCACGTCGGGTACGAGTTCAGCCTGATCGGCAAGGATCAGTCGGTGGGTGATCCCGAGAGGCTCCGGGTCGCCCTCGACGAGGGCGCGACGGTCATCGCCGCCCACGGGTGCAGCTACGGATTGATGCTCTACGAGAAATTCTTTCCGACCTTTCACCGGCTGGTCCGGGACTACCAGCACTTTTACGCCGACATCTCCGCTCTGACGCTGGTGAACCGCTTTCTGATGTTGCTCCGTCTGAGACGCGAACCGGCCCTGCAGGAGCGACTCCTTTACGGGACGGACTATCCCCTGCCGGTGTTCCACTTCCCCGTGTGGGGACGGGTGGGCTGGCGACCGCTCCGGCAATTGCTTGCGACCAAGAACCGCTTCGATCGGATGTACCTGGTCTGCCAGCAGCTCGGCCTCAAATTTGGATCGCTCGAGAAGGTGCTCCCAGCCAAGGCGGGGCCGCTTCCATAGGAGGCAGGCTCTGGAACGGTGAGATCCGGCGCCATGAGATGGCGCAGCGACAGTCTGGCAGAGGCGAATTCCAGGACTGACGTATCCCACCTGGCGTTTACCGCGAGCGCATGACGGACCGCGAGCACATACTGACCCGGATACGACAGAGGATCCTGGCGTTTGCCGCCGCCCGGCTCTCGAGAGAGCAGGCCGAAGATGTGTGCCAGGAAGTGTTCGTGGTCCTGCACGAGAAATACCCCCACGTCACGGAGCTCTCGGAGCTCTTGCCCCTCTCGTTCCAGGTGCTGCGCTACAAGGTGCTGGAGGTCCGCCGCAAAGCCATCCGCCGCGGCGAGGCGCAGCAGGTTCCGGTCGAGGACCCTCCGCTCCCGGATCCCGGGGACGATCCGGAGACCGTCGCCGCCCGCAGACAGCGGGTGGACCGACTGATCGCCGCGCTCAGCCGGCTGGGGACACGGTGTCGCGACCTGTTCCGCTGGAAGCTGGAGGGCAAGACCTTCGCGGAAATCCAGGCCCTCATGGGACAGCGCTCCATCAACACCATCTATACCTGGGACTATCGGTGCCGCCGGCAGTTGCTCGATGTCCTGGGCGGATCGTGGGAGTGAGCCGGATGCCCGACCGGGAACCGGGATACATGATCGGCGGGTGACGAAGCGCAGGGACGTCGAGTGGCGCGAGGGGCAGGCCCGTCATTGCGAATCGCGGAGGTTCGGGCCCCGCACTTGGCGAGCAGACGCGGTCCGGCACGGAGTGCCGGAGGGCGAGGACTGTCCGAAGCTGCGT
>JBFKNO010000058.1:0-12325 GCA_041629275.1 Nitrospiraceae bacterium | reverse complement strand
GCTACGCCTTTCGCAGCTTTCTGGACGAGATCAGGGGGCGGGATCGCTGCATCCTGCTGCGCCACGACGTCGATTATTCCTTGCGGATGGCGGTCGAGCTGGCCGAGGTCAACCGCTCCTTGGGCATCACGGGGACGTTCTGCATCCTGCTTCGCTCGCACATCTACAACCCGCTCAGCGCGTGGTCGATCGACGAGGTGCGGAAGCTTCGCGACTGCGGGCAGCACCTGGCCTTGCACTACGCCGCTCCGCCGCGCCTGCCTGCGAGCGACAGCGAGCTGGCCAAGCTCATCCTGTCCGACTTCGAGATACTCGGCAACAGCGTGCCCGATCTGCTGCCCGCCTTCGCCTGGCACAATCCGACCGGGGAGCTCATCGAGCGGGGGCAGGCGCTCGAGGTGCCGGGGCTGGTCAATCTGTACGGGGCGCGATTCGTCAAGGACATGGCCTATGTGACCGATTCGAACATGCGCCATTCGGTCGCTGAATTCTCGGATCTCCTGACGGGCGGACGGCACCCGCTGCTCCACCTGCTCTGTCATCCTCTGATCTGGGTTGCTGGCGGCCGCACCATGCTGGAGGTCTTCTCCAACGCCTGGCCGCACATCATTCGAGAACGCGAGGAAGAGATCAAAACGAACCGTGCCTATGCCCACGCGCTCCCCGACGGCATGCCCATGCACATCCTGGGGGTTTTTGCGCGGCAATGGCTGGATGCGGCCTCGCATGGGTCGCCATGACCGGCCGGCCAATCCGACGAGTTCTCGTGTTCGGCGACACGTGGGGGGTCTCGCAGGTCGTCAGGGCCTTGCCGCGCGGGGTGCTCTGCGGCGTGGTCGCCGCGGAGATTCGTCCCCAGTACCTGGCCGAGCTCACGACGCTGGCCGAGCGGCTGGCGGTGCCCCTGGTCGTCCAGGTCAAGGCCGCCTCTTCCGACTACGCCGCCTTCGTCGAGCGGGTCAAGAGCCTCGCGCCCGAGCTCATCATCGTGTGCTCGTACGCCATGCTGGTGAGAGAGGACATCCTGGCCCTGCCCGTGGCTGGCGCGGTGAACGTGCATGGCGGCCTCCTGCCGCAGTACCGCGGCTGCAACCCCATTCAATGGGCCTTGCTCAACAACGAGGTCGAAACCGGCGTGACCATGCACTACATGACGAAGGACTTCGACGCCGGCGACATCATCGCGCAGCGACGGGTCCCCATCCGGCTGGAAGACACCTGGCGGGAGATCCAGCGCCGCCTTGGCGACGCCACGGAGGCCATGCTGGCCGAAGAGATGCCCCGACTGCTTCAGCGAACCAATGAGCGGCGCCCGCAGGACGAGCGGGAGGCGCGGCACTACGGACGGCGGAAGCCGGGCGACGGCGAGATCGATTGGCAGGGCCGAGTGATCGACATCTACAACCTTGTCCGTGCGCTGGTGAGGCCGCATCCGGGCGCCTTCTGTCGCCTGAACGGAGAGAGACGCCTCTTCGAGGAGTATCTGACGCTGCAGGAAGTCACGCGCTTGAAACTCGGCCCGCTCGGGCGTCAGGCGCTCGAGACCGGACGCGTGCGCCTGGAGCCGGTCGCCCCCGGAGAGGCCCCGGCCCGGCCCTCGCCCCTCGGGCGCGAGGGATCCCCGGACCCGCTCGTGGCGTTCCGGGCTCTGCGCCACGGTGACGGGCGCGGCCTCGGCACGGTCGTCCTGGAGCGCTTCGATTACCGGGACCGCGTCGGCGAGCTTGCGCTCCGCGCCGACGACGGCGGCACGGCGGGGGAGATCGCGGAGGCGGTCCGGCTCGCCCTCGAGTTCGCCGCGCGAGAGCTCGGGTTGGACCGCGTGTCCGTTCGGATCGACAACGCCGGGGTGACGACCGGGGATGTGCTTCGAGGGATCGGTGAGCCGTGGGAGAAGCTGCCGCAAGTGGACGGCGCGGTGGTGCTCCTGAGTCGAGCGTGAACGGTGGAACAGAAGGTCGTCGCCATTCACCAGCCGAACTTCTTTCCCTGGCTCGGCTATTTCAACAAGGCCGCTCGGGCGGATGTCTTCATCATTCACGACAACGTGCAATTCCCCAAGACCGGCGGCACGTGGATGAACCGGGTTCGCATTCTCGTGAACGACACCCCCGCGTGGCTGACCATGCCGGTGCGACGCGACCACCACGGCGTCCGGTTGATCCATGAGGTCCGTGTCAATGACCAGACCGAATGGAGGGGAAAGTGCCTGGACCGCGTGAAGCACTCGTACCGACGAACCCCGCACTTCGGCGCCGTGTATCCCTTCCTGGAGAGCCTTTTCGAGTATCGAACCGACCGGGTCGCGGAGTTCAACGTGCACGCGTTCCGAGCCCTCCTGGCCAAACTCGAGATCGCCCCCGGCGCCATCGAGTCGGGGAGGCGGTTGGGCCTTCGGGGCAAGGGGACGGACCTTCTGGTCGCGATGGTCAAGGCGGTCGGGGGCGACACGTATTTGTGTGGCGGCGGCGCGTCCGGCTATCAGGAAGACGCGAAGTTCGAAGCGGCCGGGCTGCGGCTGTTGAATCAGGAATTCAAGCAAGCGGCGTACCGGCAAGCCGGTGTGGAGTCGTTTGCTCCGGGCCTGTCGATTATCGACGCCCTGATGCATTGCGGGTTTGACGGCACGCGGGCCCTCGTCCTGGGGACGGTGACGCAGCCGGTGCCGGTACCATGAGCAACCTGCCTCCATCCAGGAAGGAGCCCCTGCGGCCCGGTCGGCGCGCGCCCGCCTGGCTCGCTCCGGGCATCGATGGGGCGCGCGCGGTACGCGAGCGGCTCAGGCTGTTCCTCCGCTCCCTGGGATGGAGAGCGCGAAGTCGAATGACGCGGTCGCTCTACCTCGGGCGCCGCGCGTTGCGCCCCGGACGGCCCCGGCGGAGCGTGCTGTTTCTTCACCATAGCTACTATCATTTCTACTATCTGGCCAAAGCCCTGCGCGCACGCGGGTGGGATGCCGTCTGCGTGAGTGTCGAGGATCCCGGAGGGGCGCATCGTCTTTACTATCACGGTGAGGACCTCAATCTCTTCTCCGCCCATCGCCCGCTGTATCGATACACGTGCTCCCAATTGCAGTACAACGTGCGCGAGTTCTTCGATCAGGCACGGCGGCGGTTCGCCTTGATGCATTTTTCCGGTGACGGGCACATGTCCTTCTTCCCCGACAACTGGGGATGGGACGGCGACGTCCCGTGGGACATCGTGGAATGGAAGCGGGCCGGCAAGAAGCTCGCCTACACGGTCAGCGGATGTAACAGCGGGGTGGCCCAAACCTCGGTCGCATCCTGGTCGCGCGACGAGGATGGCCATGCGGTCTGCGACAAATGCGTCTGGCAAGGTCGTCCCGACATCTGCAGTGACGCCAAGAACTTGCGGTGGGGCCAAACCGTGACACGATGCTGCGATCTGGTCTTTGCGGAAGGACTGCCGGCGCTGGACCACCTCGCCGGAGCCGGCGTCGTCCGCGAGCCGACGACCACCTGCCTCGACCCGGACGTCTGGAGCCCCGACCTCCGCGTCCCCGAGCCCCTTCGTCTTGCCCGGTCGCCGGGAGAGCTGTTGGTGTTTCACGCCGTCGGCAACTATCAATCCCGGACGATCGAGGGCCGGAACATCAAAGGGACACGGGCCGTGATGGAGGCGATTGAACGATTGCAACGGGAAGGCGTGCGCGTGCGGCTCATTCACCCGACAGAGACCCCGAACACGGAGGTGCGTTTCCTCCAAGCGCAGTGTGATGTCATCGTCGATCAACTGAACTTCGGCCGCTACGGGGCCATTGCGCGTGAAGGCCTGATGCTCGGGAAGCCCACGATCTGTTGCCTCAAGGCTGACGAGCCCCCGGGCGTCGCGCCCCTGTCCTGCCTCGAGGAAGTTCCCTTGGTGCCGGCGACCGAGGCGACGGTCTTCGCGGTGCTGAAACGTGTGCTCGGGGACGCGGCCGGGCGGCAGGCGATCGGCCAGGCGAGCCGTGCCTACGCGTTGAAGTGGCACAGCGCGGATGCCTGCGCGGCCCGGTACGAGCTCCTGTACGACGGCATGATGACGGAACGAGCGGACACGATGAGCAGCGGCTCCGGCCGCGGGCCGGAGACAGAGGGACGCATCGAGCCGCTGGTGGGCGCTTCCCACTCCTGATGGGTGTCCTCGGGGGCGACATGGTTGAGGGAATACAAGCGCAGGCCGGCGGGACGAGACAGGGCGTCGTCGCCCTGTCCTGCGCCGGCGTGGGAAAGACCTTTCCCGTCGCCGACGGGGGAACGATGTGGCGAGTTCTCCTGGGCAAGGCCGACGGCCGCGAGGGGACGAGCGCCGTCGAGGGGGTGAGCCTGGCCGTGCCCAAAGGGCAGGTTCTTGGAATTCTCGGCCCCAACGGCGCGGGCAAGAGCACGTTGCTCAGGGTGCTGGCGGGCATCTTCTGCCACTCGACCGGCTCGATTCACGTCGACGGGTCCGTGTCCGGCATCTTCGAGATGGGCGGGTTCGGCAGGCCGGATCTGACCGGATCGGAGTATGCGTGCCGCGTCCTGCGGATGAGCGGCACCGACCGATCGGCCCTTCCGGCTGCGCTGGAGGAGATCCGTGCCTTTTCCGAGCTCGGACCCTACTTCGACGCGCCGCTCTACACCCTGTCGTCCGGCATGGCGGCGCGTCTGTACTTTTCGACCGTGACGACCCTCCGCTATGACGTGTACCTGATCGACGAGGCGCTGGCCGTGGGGGACGAGCATTTCAAGCAGAAGTGCTGGAGACGGTTCCGCAGACGGCTGAGCGAGGGCGCGTCCGGCATCCTCGTCACGCATGACTGGCCCGCCGTCCTCAGGCTGTGCGAGACCGCCTGCATCATGGATCGGGGGCGGATCATCGAGTCGGGGCCGACCGAGCGGGTCGTGGCTTCGTACCTGAGCCGCAGCGCGACCGTCCGCTCGGATCGTGCGCGATTCAGCGAGGACAATCCCGCCGCATTCGAGGCGCAGAGCGGGAGGGATGCGGAGTTCCGGCTCGGTGTCGACATCATGGAAGCCGTCCCGGTGAAGCTGTCCTAGTCGATCGCGGTGGTCCGTCCCGGTTCGCTCTGGGAGGTGGTCCTGCTCGAGCAGGACCTGCCCATCGGCGTGGGGCCGGGTCGCTATGACGTCCGCCTGCGCATTCCCGCCTTGCCGCTGGTTGCCGGACGCTACTACCTCAACGTGTTCGTGACGACCCCCGCTGCGCAGGGGTCGGATGGAGGGCCTGTCGTCTGCGACGCGCGGAGTTGGACCCACGGGAATCCCATTCCCCTGACGGTTCGGGGGAGCGAGCTCCCCGGAGTGGTCGCTCTGCGGCTCGAATGGACAAAAATTGTCCGTCCGGAGAGGCAGCTCGCTGAGGTCAAGCCGGCCGTGTCCACGGGCCATGACTGATCGGGCGGGAGAACCCGTGCTCTCACGCTGACATGCGAAACAGTCCTAAGCATTGGAGAGAAAAGGACAATTGGCACATCGATTGCAGCTTCCCCGACGAGATCCCTGCGCAGGACCTGCGGGTGCTTCGCGTCGCTGATGCGACCGCGCTTCTCGATCCGTCGAGCGTGTCCGTTTCGCCAAGAGTTCCGCCCGGCCTCGCCCGGGAGTGGCCCACGCAGGGCATCGTGTCGGGCGCAATGTGGGGAATGACGTTCGGAAAAACTGGCGCGTTCGAATCCGCGTGCTGGTCCCGGTTCTTCTCGTTGTTCTGGCCTCCTGGAGCATCCTCGCCCTTCTCCCCACAGAGCTGACAGCCTTTCGGCAGGTCCAGCAGCGTCCGACGGTCGTGGAGCTCGGGTTGTCTGCGGGCCTGTATCGCTATGCCACCCTGCTGACCCCCTCGCAATCCACGTCTCTCGATCAGCGGATCGCGCAATTTCGGGCTGGTGCGAACGGCCGCGCGAGGTATTCGGATCTGCGCGGGCGCCTTCGCCTTCCGCTGTCCGAAGAGTTCCTCAACCACGCCAATGTGGTCGTCGTCGACAAATGCATTTTCTATGGCCTTTGCTGGGATGTAGGCTATATTGAACTTTTGCGTCAATCAGAGGACAACCTGTTGAAAAACTTCTCTTTTCACAAGCCTGGAGGATACACGGTCCTCGGTCGGACCACACTACAGGTACGCCGCGAGCCCAGGCTGGTCCAAAGCCTGTCCCCGGTCTCGAACGAGATCGAGCAGCCGCTGCCCGATTTCTCCGTCTATCGCGGACCCGGCGACGCCCCGGGCTCGATCGGCGAGGCCACGGCCATCGTCCGCTACATCTGGTCGCGCCACCCGCGACTGGGCCCGCACGATGACCGGTCCCCGCAACGCCTCGGCCCGCTCCGCCGCTTGGATCTGCTCGAGCGCGGGGACTGGGCCACGCAGTGCGGCGATATCCAGTACATCTTCGTCAACCTGGCGGCGGCGGCGCCCGCGATCCGGGGCGTCAGGTATGTGGGGCTGCTGCAGTATCACCCGCTGTTCCCGGACCTGGTGCCCCATTCTCACGCGGCGGCCGAGGTGCTCGCGGAGGACGGCGCCTGGGTGCTCGTCGATCCGTGGTTCGGGTTGCTCTTCGAGTCTCAGGGGAAGCTGTTGGGGGCGGGGGACATCTTACGGATGACCGCCTCGGAGCGGACCCACATCGACGTGCGACGTCTCGTGCCCGAGCGTGTCTCGCCGTTCGACACCGACGCGTTCGAAGGCACGATTCCTCAGGGCGGATACTGGGGGTACTTCGGAACCATGGTTCACGGGCCGGACGAATCACGTCTGTTCCGTCGGGGCCCGGCACACCGGAAGCGGGCGCTCTGGCTCGGCGCCGACGTGGAATCGCCCAGGAGAGTCTCGTGATCAACGACCCGCGACAGGCCGTGCCCGCCGCCGGAGCCCCGGGCCCGAGGATCGTGGTCAGGGATCTGTCCCGTGTCTACCATCTCGGCGCCGCCGGGCTCCTGACCCGCGCGTTTCGCGCGCCAGGGGGGCGGCGGCGCGACGACGAGCACCCAAGCCGGGCGAAGATCGCGCTCGACGGGGTGTCCCTGGTCGTCGAGCCCGGGGAGCACGTGGGCATCATCGGGCCGAATGGCGCCGGCAAGTCGACGCTCTTGAGGATCATCGCAGGGCTCACGGCGCCGACGCAGGGATCCGTGGAGGTCCAGGGGGCCGTCACCGCCATTCTCACGCTCGGCCTCGGCCTGAGAGAGGAATGCACCGGCAGGCAGAACGTCTACCTGGACGGGGAGCTCCGTGGAAAGACCCGCGCCGAGGTGCACGAGACGATCGACGAGATCATCGCGTTCGCGGATATCGGTGAGTTCATCGATCAGCCGCTGCGGACCTACTCGACCGGCATGAAAGCCCGTCTGGCCTTTGCCATGCTGATTCACGTCAGGCCGGAGATCCTGATCATCGACGAAGCGCTCTCCGTCGGAGACAACGCGTTCTTCGCGAAAGCGCACGGCAAGCTGCGAGAAATCTGCCAGCGCGGGAAGATCAGCCTGATCGTCTCGCACAGCATGCCCAGCATCCTCACCCTCTGCACCCGCTGCGTGTGGATGGAGGGGGGGCGGGTGGTCATGGACGGGGACCCGGCCGTCGTCACCCACGCCTATCTGGAGGCCGTCCGGCGTCACGACGAGGCGGAGTGGGCGAGCCTGGTCGCGCAGGAACAGGACGCGGCCTCGTCCCGGACGGGATGTCGTATCGCGAGCCTGGACGTGTTCGGGGCTGATCAGCCCGGACGACTCGGAAGGGTCAGATCCGGGGACAGGCTCAGCGTGGTCGTCGACGTCGAAGCCGCCGCGGGCCTCCGGTCGCCCCGGCTCCGTCTTCGTCTCGAAGGGTTGGACGGGCTCCTCCTGGCCCAGAGCGAGCAGGAGGCGCCCGAGCTTGGCGGGGCGGGTGAGACCCGCCGGACGTCGGGGTATCGCGTGGTCCTGGAGCCCTGTGTCTTGAACGGCGGTCGCTACCGCATCGCCGTCGAGCTGCTCGAGGGGCAAGAGAAGGACGTGCTGGCCCGGAGAGCGGCGACCGTGGAAGTGGCGGCAACCGGGACGCTGACGGGAGGGAGGCCCGTGCTGCGCTATCCCGGATCGGTTCAGGCGCAGCTCGTCACATGAGAGGCGAAGGGGCGACCATGCTCGGATTCGATCACCATGACCTCAGGATGCTGGGCGTCTTCTTCAGCATGAAGGTGCGGGACAAGTACTTGGGGTCCCGGCTCGGCCTTGTTTGGGCGGTGGCGAGCCCTTTGGTGATGCTCAGTCTGTTCACCTTCATTTTCGGGTACGTCTTGAGGGTGCGCATGCCGGACATGAACGGGAATCTCGCCTACACCCTCTGGCTGATCAGCGGGTATGGGCCATGGCTGGCCACGACCGAGGGGCTCGTGGCGGCCTCCACGTCCGTGGTCTCCGGCGCCGGGATGGTCAAGAACATGGCCTTCAAGACGGAGCTCCTGCCCATCTCGGCGGCCTTGACCGGGGTCATCCCGCTCGCCGTGAGCCTGGGGTTTCTCACCGCGCTGCTCGTGGCGGACGGGCAGTTCCTGTCCTGGTCCGCGCTCGTCTGTCCCCTCCTGGTCGTGCTGCACTTCGGGTTCCTGGCCTCCCTCGGGTGCTTGTTGTCGGCCGTGGCGGTCTTTGTGCGGGATTTCATCGTCGCCCTCCCGAACCTCTTGCTGATCATTCTGTTCGCCACCCCGATCCTGTATCCCCTGTCCATGACGCCGGATTTCATTCAGACCCTGTCCGCGCTCAATCCCTTCTACATCATCTCCGACGGGTACCGTCGGCTGCTCCTCGAACATCATGTTCCTGATCCCTTGGGGTTGGTCTACGTCGCGGGTGTGACGCTCGTCGTCGGCTTGGCCGGATTGAGAGTCTTTCGGCGACACAAAGCCTACTTCGACGCACGCTTATAGGACGGGCATCCGCCATGAAGCTGCTCACGGTCGTCGGGGCGCGTCCGCAGTTCATCAAGGCGGCCGTGGTCTCACGCGCGATCGCACGCGCGAACGAGGCGCGGCGGGGCCTGCCGGCGCTCGAGGAGCGCATGGTGCACACGGGGCAACATTACGACGACGACATGTCGGAGGTCTTCTTCCGCGATCTCGAGGTTCCCCGCCCCGCCTACAATCTGGGTGTCGGGTCCGGGTCGCACGGCCGGCAGACGGGCCGCATGCTCGAGGCCATCGAGCAGGTGATCGAGCGGGAGCGCCCCGACTGCGTCCTCGTCTACGGCGACACCAATTCGACGCTGGCCGGGGGCCTGGCGGCGAGCAAGCTGCGGGTCCCCGTGGCCCATGTCGAAGCGGGCTTGCGAAGCTTCAACCGCGAGATGCCGGAGGAGATCAACCGCGTCATGGTGGACCACCTTTCCACGCACCTGTTCTGCCCCACCGAGGGCGCGGTCCACAATTTGAGCGGCGAGGGAATCCTGCGGGGCGTTCATCGCGTCGGCGACGTCATGTACGACTCGCTCCTGCACAACCTCGAGCGCGCGAAGGGCCGGGCGGACATCCTGTTACGTTTGGGACTTTCGCCTCGCGCCTACGCCCTGGCGACGATTCATCGGGCCGAGACGACCCGGGACGTGGGGGAGCTACGGCGCCTCATCTCGTGCCTGGGTGCCCTGGGTCTGCCGGTGATCCTGCCCCTGCATCCCAGGACCAGGCAGGCGCTCGAGCGGGACGATGCACGCCTCGAGCTCGGCGAGTTGCGGCTCGTTTCTCCGGTGTCCTACCACGACATGCTGAGCCTGGAGCAACACGCCCGGCTCGTGGTGACGGACTCCGGAGGCGTGCAAAAGGAGGCGTTTCTGCTCCGGGTTCCCTGCGTCACGCTAAGAAACGAAACGGAGTGGCGGGAGACCGTCGAGGCGGGATGGAATCGCCTGGCTGGCACGGACCCGGCCGCCGTGGCGGAGGCGATCGCGGCGTCCCTCGCACACACGCCGCCGAGCCCGGAATCGCCCTACGGGGTCGGGCGCGCGGGGGAAGCGATCGTGGAGGTGCTCCTGGAGGAACTCGGAAGTAACGGGGCGCTGAAGGGCAACAGGGACAGCGGCAAGCGCAACAAGCGTGGACAGCCTGCGCTGTCGTGATCCGCGTCCCGTCCGAGATGCCGCAGCCGGTGGAGTGAGGAATGATCGTGGCCGAGCAACAGGTGATCGACCAGCAGAACGCAGCCTTCTGGGACGAGCTCTGCGGGACGCAACTGGCCCGGTCCCTGGGCATCGAGCGGTTTTCCCGGGAGAGCCTGCAGCGCTTCGATGACACCTACATGTCCTACTATCCTTACCTCGGCGAGTACGTCGAGCGGGAGTGTCTCACGGGCAAACGGGTCCTCGAGATCGGGTTGGGCTTCGGGACCTTGTCGCACCTGCTGGCGTCGAAGGGCTGCGAGTACCACGGGTTGGATATCGCACCCAATCCCGTGGCCATGGTCAGGGCCCGGCTTTCCCTGCTGGGCATCGAGCCGGGGAATCGGGTTCGGCAGGGATCGGCCCTCGCGATCCCCTATGAGAACGAGACCTTCGACTTCGTGTACTCGATTGGGTGCCTGCATCATACCGGCGACCTGGCCAGGGCCGTCGCCGAGGTCCATCGCGTGCTGGTGCGCGGAGGGAAAGCGATCGTCATGCTGTACCACAAGCACAGCCTGCGACGACTCGTCCGACTCCCGATGCTCAGGGCGCGCGAATGGTGGGCGCGCACGTCGCCGGGCGACTCGTCGCGAAAGGTCCGAGCCATGTACGACGTCAACACGAAGGGCGACGCGGCGCCTCACACGGACTACGTCTCCCGCCGCGAGGCCGGACGGCTCTTTTCATCCTTTTCCCGTACACGGGTGGATTCGCAGAACATGGATCCGCTCATCGTTCTCCGAGGCAGGCTGGTCATTCCGCGTCACCGGCTGCTGAGCACCCTCGGACGCGTCGTCGGACTGGATCTGTATGTTGAAGCATGCAAGTGACAGCGGTGTGACCGATCTGTCGCCTCACCCCGGTGCAGGACCGGCGAAGGAGGACGAGACCGGTGCGGCCGGAAGGAACCAGGCGGCGACGTCGGGCGCAGCCGCCACGGCACGGTTGTCCGTCCTGCTCCTCTGTGACGATTTCAAGGGGCATGCGAACACGGTGCTCGATCATATCGGCGCCTTCACGAGCTATTCGCGGCATGACGTGCGGCTGTTCAATCCGCGGCTGGTCTCCGACTCGAAGCTGCTGGATCTGGATGCGTTCGACGCGGTCATCCTGCACTACTCCATCTTTGTCATATCCGAGAACTACTTGTCGCCGCGATTCCGGGACAAGGTCCGGCGCTACCGGGGGCTGAAGGTGCAGTTCATCCAGGACGAGCACCGCCGCGTGGACCAGATGACGGAGATGATGCGGTACCTCGGCATCCACGTGCTGTTCACGCTCCTTCCCGCAGGTGAGGTCCGGAAGGTGTACAGCCCGGAGCGTCTGCCCGGCGTCGAGCTGGTGCATCAGCTGGCGGGCTACGTGCCGGAGTCCTTGCAGGACGTGGCGGCGCCGCCCCTGGAGGCACGCCCGATCGACATCGGGTATCGCGGCCGCACGCTTCCGTTCTGGCTGGGGCGTGTGGCGCAGGAGAAGGCCTGGATCGGGCAGGGGATCCTGGCGGCCGCCGCGCGCTATGGCTGGAAGTGTGACATCGGGTGGACGGAGAGGGACCGCATCTATGGGGACCAATGGACCCGATTCATGGGTTCCTGCAAGGCCACCCTGGGGACCGAAAGCGGCGCCAGCATCACGGACTGTGACGGATCCATCGAGAGGCGCACGAAGCACTACCTCGCCGCGCATCCCGATGCCGATTTCGAGCAGGTATTCGAGGCGGTCCTGCGCCCGCACGAAGGGAACGTCCGGGTGAATGCGATCTCTCCCCGCATCCTCGAGGCGGTGGCCTCGCGGACGGCGCTCATTCTGTTTCCCGGAGAATACTCGGGCCTCATCCAGCCCTGGGTCCACTACATCCCCCTGGCGAAGGATTTCTCGAATCTCGACGAGGTCGACGCGCGCCTTCAGGATTCGGCGTTTCTGGCCACGATGACCGAGACCGCCCATCGGGACCTGATCGCGTCGGGACAGTATTCCTATCGCCGGTTCATGGATCAGGTCGACGCGGTGCTGGAGCGGCACGCGTCGGCGCGGGGATCTGGGCGCCTGTCTCGGTACCGGCTCGCGCATCTGGAGCGGTCGCTGCGGTTCGGAGCGAGGGACGTGCGCCGCGTCATCTCGATCGGGACGCGGCGTGCGATCGCGACGGCGAAGAGCGGCGACGCGCTGAAGCGGATCCTCGCCATCCGGG
>JBFKNO010000057.1:0-12434 GCA_041629275.1 Nitrospiraceae bacterium | reverse complement strand
GGCTGCTCGGCAAGTGCGGGGCCCGAACCTCCGCGATTCGCACTGCCGGGCGCACCCCCCCGCCCCGGCCTGCTTTATCGCGCCAGGCCCGGGTGGCCCTGCGCGGCTTCCCAGGAGCTCGCAGCGGAAGGAGTGAGCGGGGACAGTGTCACAGGAGGTCGTGCTCGTCGGGCGGCTTGTCGGGTCGCCAGAGCTTGATGCAGACCTTCTGCCCGTCGAGGGAAAAGTACGCGGGGTACCGTTCAGGATCCGCCGCCCGGATCTTGTCGTACAGGTCCAGCAGCGAACGGGTCGGATCCACCTCGGAGTGCTCCGGGACACGGTTGGGATACGGCACGACGTCCCCGAGCTCTTGCGGCCTCAAGGCCGCCCCGCCCGACTCGTACTGCGCGAGCGCCTCGACCACGACCCGCGGCTCGAACTCGAGGGTCTTCCGGTAGAGACTCGCGCCCGTGTCGAACCGCGACAGCGAAAAGCGCTTCTGCAGGAGAATCGGCCCTGTATCCACGCCGGCGTCCATCTGATGGACGGTCACCCCGCTCTCGCGGTCCCCGTTCTCGATCACCCAATTCAGGGTTCGCGCGCCCGCGTACCGCGGCAGGAGCGACCCGTGTACGTTCAACCCCAGCTTGACGGCACGCACGAACGCCTCGGGGAACACGTAGCCGAACCCGACCGACAGGCACACCTGCCCCTTCAGGGTCTCGGCCAGGCCCTCCAGGTCACGCCGTCCGACGATCCGGCACGGAATCCCATGCCGGTCGGCCATCTCCATCGTCGGCCTCACCTTGGGCCAGCGCGCGGGATCGGTCACGAAGACGCCGCGGACCCCGTGCTTGGCGTCGATCACCGCCTGGAGGACGCGCTCCCGCGGTCCGCTCGAGAAGTAGTAGAGCTCCATCGTCTTCAGCTCCCGAGACGGTCAAACGGCACGACGAAGAATTCCGGATACGCCTGCATCAGCTCCGCGCGAGGCAGTCCGAGCAGCGCCTTGTTGTTGATCGTCGTCAGGTACGAGTACGGTTGTTCGACCGCGTTCCATTTCTTCTTGAACTGGTAGACACCGGTCTGGCTCACCCAGGTCCCGCCCCAGTTCCACCTCGTGTAGCCGGCCCGCGCGGCGTCGACCATCGCGTCGTGAATGCAGAGGGCCATGGGCTGCGCGGCGCGATGCTCGGCGGCGGTGGCCGGCACGAAGTACTCGACCGTGCGGTTGTAGAAAAAGACCAGCAGCCCGGCCGCCAGACGACCGCCGATCTCGGCCACGTAGATGCGATAGTCCTGGTCCGGGACAAAGTGTCGCGGCAGCAACTCGAAGAACCGACGGCTCTTCGGTTTCCCCCCGATGTGCTCGATGCTCCGACGGTGGCAGTCTTCGAGAAAATCGGTCGCGCCGTTTTCGATGCGAATGGAGACGCCCGAGGCCCTGGCCTTCTTGATGTTTCGCCGCGCCGAGCCGTCGATGTCTCTGAGCAGCGCCGCCTCGGGTTCGTGGTCGCCCGCGGGCAGGCGGCTGACCTGGCCGATCCGCTGGTCGGTCACCTCGAACGCGATCTTGGCATCCTGTGGAGGGGAGAGGGGATTCATCACCACCGTGGACGCGGCAACGCCCTCCCGACGCGTCATCTCGTTGTATCGACGGCACAGCGCGTCGCGCGCGGCAGGGTTCCGGCCGATCACGCTGCCGTAGCTGCCGTAGAACGGCAGCGCATTCATGACCCTGCCGTGCGGCCCCGTCCTGACCATGATCGGAAACGCGGCCTCGATCGAGCCGTCCTCCACCGCCGCGAGGTAAGCGGGCTCGCAATCGAGCAGGTCGATCAGGAACCGCCGGTACCGGGAGGAGTAATAGAGCAGCGCGTCGTCACAACGCTGGAGAAAGGCCTCGTAGGAGGAATCCTCCGCGTCTGTCAGCGAGACGACGTCCATTCACGACGACCCCGGCAAAAAGCTCTCACACCATTGTTCCACGTTCAGGAGAGACCAGATCAGCAGTCGACGATTCTGCTTGCCTTCCAGATGCTCCATGACCAGACGCTGGATCGTCCCCCGATCGAGGTACTCGTAAATCCTGGCGTCCCGTTGGAAAAACCTCCGGTGGACGTACTGCAGGCTCTCTCCCTTGAACCAGCTCGCGTCCGGCCCGGAGAACCCTTGCTTCACCTGCGTGGTGATTTCGGACGGGATATACCGTTCCATCGCCTTCCTCAGGAGAAGCTTGCCGTCCTTCGTCTTGCTGAAATAGCGGGCTGTCTTGTTGCCCGGCTCGTTCTCGTTCAACCGGACCACCTCGGACAGCTTGCCCAGCTTGAGCCGGGCCGGCACCCGCATGGCGAAATCGACGAGGTCGTTGTCGAGGAAGGGCGCGCGAGCCTCCAGCCCGTTGGCCATGCTCAGCTTGTCCTCGACCATCAAGAGACCGTGCAGGAAGGTTTTCGCCTCGAAGTAGAGCGAATGATTGATGTAGTCCTCCGGCCGCGTCAGCGAGGGCGCGTGCTTCGCGAAGACCTCGCGGAAGATGTCGCGGGTCCCGACGTGCTTCACCCGCCCCCAGACCGGCGCAAAGGCGGTCTCGATGACGGAGCCCGGCAGGAGACGTTGCCAGTACTGGTAGTACTTGTCGACGTAATGCTCGAAGTCATCGTTGACGACCGCCCGGTAATAGCGCCACGGATACCCCCCGAAGAGCTCGTCGCCTCCTCCGCCCGAGAGGACGACCTTGACGAATTTGCTGGCCAGCTGGGCGACATAGAAATTGGGATAGCTCTGCCCCACGCGCGGCTCCTCCAGATGCCAGGCCAGCCTGGGCAGCACGCGCTCCATGTCGCCCGCCTTCAGCACCATCTCGTAATGTTCCGTCTTGTAGAGGTAGGACATCAGCTCCGCCTTCTCCCCCTCGTCGAAGGCCAGCTCCAATCCGGACGCGGAGTGCAAATCGAACCGGCACGTGAAGGATTTCAGGTAGGGAAGCTGCGCGGCGGCGATCGCGGTGATCGATCCCGAGTCCATGCCGCCGCTCAAATAGACGCCCACGTCGACGTCGCTGACGAGCTGCCGCTCGACCGCCTGGCGGAACAGCCGATCGAACTCCTCGAGGTACTCCTCCGAAGCCGCGGGGTGCTCGGGTTCGACGAACTCATAGTCCCAGTAGCGCTCCACGTCTCCGACCTGCGGACTCCGAACCGAGACGCGCATGAGGCACCCGGCCGGCAGCAACCTGATTCCGGCAAAGAGGGTCTTGTCGGTGAAGAAGTTCTGAAACGTGAAGTATTCCAGCAGCCCCTCGACATCCATGGCCGCCCGGACATCCGGATAGGCCAGGATTGCCTTGATCTCCGAGGCGAAGAGAAAGGTGCGTCCGTGGCGCATATAATAGAGGGGCTTCAGCCCGTACCGGTCCCGCGCCAGGACGAGCTCCTGGCGTCGGCTATCGTAGATCGCGAAGGCGAACATCCCGTTGAACCGGTCGACGCATTTCTCGCCCCATTCCTCGTAGGCCTTGAGCACCACCTCCGTGTCCGAGCGCGAGCGAAACCGATAGCCTTTCGTCTCCAGCTCCGCGCGCAGCTCCCTGAAGTTGTAGACTTCGCCGTTGTACGCGATGACGATGTCCTGCGCGTCGTTGACCATGGGCTGACGCGCGGCGTCGGACAGGTCCAGGACCGCGAGCCTCCGGTGCCCCAACCCCACAGACCCGGCGCGATAGTGCCCGGCGCCATCCGGGCCGCGGTGGGCGATGGCATGGGTCATCCGCTCGAGAAGGCCCTCCTCCACCGTCTCCCCATCGAAGCGACAGATGCCCGCCAAGCCGCACATGGCTTATTGCTCCCCCGCAACGGCCCGCACGGTGAACCCGCTGTCCTGGACATCGAAGTGGACGACCGTCAGGCCGCAGTGCTCGCACCATCCACGGACCTCCTCCTCCGTGTGACGGTGCGCGTAGCGCGGATGGTACCAGTCGAAATTGACGTGATTGTTCTCCTCGAAGGACAGCCGCTCGTTCCAATACAGCTTCGCGAAGTGCCAGTAGAGCAGCCGCTGGACCGGATAGCGTCCCGCCTTGATGCCCAGATACGGCACGTCCTCGGCCACCTCCACCTCGGCCTTGGTGTCCGCCAGCGCTTGCGCCAGCCTCGTGAGGGGTCGAAGCCGGTTCCAGGCGTCGGCCGGGTCGAGGCCGGACAGCACCTCGCGGACGTGATCGTCCGTAAACTCGCGCACCGGGGCTTTCTTGCGATAGACGTAGAACAGGAATTCGCCGTTCGGCTCGAGGCAGGACGCAAGGGATTTGAAGGCTCGCTCGGTCGACGGCGTATGGTGCATCACCCCCTCCGAGTAGACGGCGTCGAAGCTGCGCGGGCGGAACGGGAGCTGCAGCACATCGGCCTGAATGAAGTGCGTCCCGGCCACGGCCCCCAGACGCTCCTGCGCCACATCGATGGCGCGAGAAATGTCCACGCCGAACCACTCGGTCGCGTGGTCCCGGCCCCAGTGCTCGTTCATCCAGAAGGAGGAGGTGAGCCCGCTTCCACAGCCGGCGTCGAGAATACGACGCCGACGCTCGAAGAACGCCCGCATCTGGTCGATCCCGGCAAACCCGTAGCGCGAAGCCAGCCAGGCCCGGCCGGTCTCGTGCATCTCCGGGCTGTCATAGGTCGCACGTTGCCGCCACTTGTACCCAAAGCTCTCCGCGGTTTGCGTCTGGCCCGCATCGATGGGCGCGACCAGCCGGGGGATGCCGTTGGTCACCTCGTAGACCCGGCCCTCGGGGCTTCGCAGCGTGCCCTCGGCAATGTCTCCGCCCCGCGTCCGCCCGCAGGCCGCAAGACGCAGCGGCTGCTTGGAGATGGGGTCCGCCAGCAGGTTCAGCAATGACTCACGCATGGCTCGGGTCCATGTCCCGAATTGCGGCGCAGACGCAGTCCTGGTCGGCCTCGGTCATCCCGGAGTAGAGCGGCAGGGCCAGGCTCAACCGATCCGCGAGGTACGCGTTGGGAAATTGGTCCGGCCGCAGATCGTACTTGTTCGCGTAATACGCCAGCAGCACCGGCGCATGGGTCCCTTGTCGCGTACTGATTCCCCGCGCGTCGAGGCGTTGCATGACCGCGTTGCGCCGCGCGTGCAAGCGCTCCGCATTGTCCGGCGTCGGTGTCTCCGGCCGAAACAGGCAGACGTAGGCCTGGTAGCCGTGCACATCGCCCTCCGGCACGATCGGGGTGCGCAGCCACGACACGCCCGCGAGCTCGGCGTCATAGACATGGGCACACGCGGCCCGCTCCTTCAGCATGCGTTCGGCCCGCGCCAGTTGGCTGCATCCCAGCGCGGCCTGGATGTCCGTCATCCGATAGTTGTAGCCGAGATGCTCGAACCCGCCGAGCAGCGACGCCCCGCCGGCCGTGTGTCGCTCCAAGTCCGACACGGACCCGCCGTGATCCCGAAGCGATCGCGCGAGCCGGTCCACGACGGGGCTGGGCGTGGTCAGCATCCCCCCCTCGCCGGTCGTGATCGACTTGCGCGGGTGGAAGCTGAAGCACCCGACCTCACCGAAGGTGCCCGCATGGCGCCCGCGTTGCCGGGCGCCCAACCCGCAGGCGGCGTCCTCCACGACCCACAAGCCGCGCCGGCGCGCAAGGGCCAGGATCGCGTCCATGTTCGCGCATTGCCCGAAGAGGTGCACGGGAATGATCCCGACGGTGCGCGGCGTGACCAGCGCCTCGAGAAGATGTCCATCCAGGTTGAACGTGGCGAGATCGATATCGCAGAAGACGGGATGGGCGCCGGCATACTCCACCACGTTGGCCGTCGAGATCCAGGTGAAGGCCGGCACGATCACCTCGTCTCCGGGCTTGAGGTTCAGGCACCGGACGGCGAGGTGAAGGGCGGTGGTGCAGGAGCTCGTCGCCACGGAGCACGCCGCCCCCGTGAACGCGGAAAACTGCTCCTCGAACTGCCGGACGAAGGGGCCTTGCACGACCCAGCCGCTGTCCAAGGGCTTGAGCACCGCCTCGCGATCCGAGGCATCGAAGTCGGGCTTCGTGATGGGGATGCGCGTCATGCCTGAGCCCGTTGCATGGCGACATGGTCCTTGTGGCCAAGCCGCCAGTCGATCAAGCGCCTGAGGCCTTCGCGGAGATCCGTGGTCGCGCGGAAGCCCAGCTCGAGCTCGGCCCGCCGGGGATCGCCGATGCGCGTGGTCACGAACGACAGCCCGGCCGGCTCGTAGTGAATCGGAAGGGAGGATCCGGTGTGCGCCAGGATCATCTCCGTCAGGGTCTTGATCGTCGTACCCTGTCCGAACCCGACGTTGTAGAAGCGGTCCGACACGTCGGCCGCCATGGCCAGCACGTTGGCACGCGCGGCGTCGCCGGCGTAGACGAAATCGAACTCCTGGGAGCCATCGCCGTGGACGACGGGGGGCAAGCCCTGATCCAATCGATCCAGGATCTTCATGATGACCGCGATATACGCCCCCTTGTAGTCCTGCCGGGGCCCGTAGACGTTCATGTACCGCAGCCCGACGTAGGACACGCCGTATCGCTCGCAAAAGGCCCGGCACATGTGCTCGCCCGCGATCTTGGTCGCGCCGTAGAACGTGCGATTGTTGTAGACGTGATCCTCCGTCATCGGGACCTCGATCGCATTCCCGTAGACGGAGGCCGAGGAGCTGTACACCAGACGCTCCACACCGTTGGCGACACAGGCTTCCAGCACGTTGAACGTCCCGCGCACGTTGACCTCGAAGGCCGACCGGGGGTACTCGTGACAGTGCAGGAGCCAGAGCGCGGCGAGGTGGAACACGCCGTCGACGCCCTTCATCGCCTGGTTGAGGATGTCGGTCTGCAGGAGGTCACCGCCGAGCTCGAAGACCCGGACCCGGGAATCCTTCAGCGCGTGCTTCAGGTTTTCCCGGGTCCCGCGGCTGAAGTTGTCGTAGACGATGACCTCACCGACATCGGTCTTGATGAGTTCGTCGACCACGTGGGACCCGATGAACCCGGCCCCGCCGATCACCAGCACGCGTTTTCCCTTCAGCTCCATGCGACCTCTCTATTCGGCTCTTCCCGTTCTCGTGCGGGTGCACGGCCCCACAACCGACCCTCTCCCCCGTTTCGGGGGAGAGGGCTGGGGTGAGGGGGCAAAGACGACCGATGTGAGCACTGCTGGAATCTTGACTCTGCGAATGTTCAACAGTGCGGTCATGTTCTCGATCCACCCTCACCCTCCCCCTCTCCCTCCAGAGGAGGGAGAGGGAAAAGGAATATCACCCGCACAATTTCAGGAAGGTCCCATGAAGGAAGACGCCGACGAAAGGACAAGACAGGCCCGTTTCGCGGAAGGGCCGACAAGGCACGTGGCTCAGCCGACTCGCTCTGCTGGATCTGCTAAAAGTCGCGACGCTGAAAGATCACGCAGGCCGCGGTCACCAGCAAGGCCGCGTAGAGCATTCCGTAGACGGTCGCCAGCATCTGATAGGACAACGCCACGCTCACCCCACGGGCCGCCTGCCCCTTGATGTTCAGATATTCCAGGTTGGGGCAGAGATAATAGATGCCGGTCATGATCGCGCTGAGCGCCTCGTTCTCTCCCTTTTGCGCGATCCCTTTGAGATCAGTGGTCAGGTGACCGATGACGTACACACCGATCGTCATCATCGCGCTCAAGGTCGCAGAGCTGAACGTCGAAAAAAACAATGCGACAGCCGTGACGAGCATGAGCTCCACCACGATTAATGCCACGGCCTGGAACAGCGAGAAGTGGATCGGCGTACCGGTGATCCACAGGGTGATGAGAAAGACGGCGAACATCACGCCGATGTTGACGAGCAGCGTCAGCACGAGCCCCAGATACTTGCCGAGCAAGAACTGGGCCCGACTGATCGGGCGGGCCATGATCGTGTACACCGTTCGGCGCTCGATCTCCTTGGTCACCAGCCCGATGCCGACGAAGATCGCGATCAGCACGCCGACGAGATTGATGGCCGCCAGGCCCATGTCCGTGATGATCTTGGCCTGCTCCATAATGCTCAGCTCCGCCAGCAGGACCGAGGCTCCGATCAGCAGCACCGCGAAGAACAACAGATTGTAGAGGATCTTGTCGCGCAGGCTTTCACGAAATGTATTTTGCGCGATGACCGCGATGCACCACATAGGTCTGCCCCCTTACCGCTCCTGGTTATTCGATGGTTGCACGAACAGTTCTTCGAGTGAGCCCTTTTGCGGGGTCACCGACACGAGGGTGCCGCCCTGCGCCTTCAACGCCGTGACCACCTCGTCGACCAGATCGGGCTTCGGGAGGACGACCAGACACTGCCGGCCACGCTGGAGCAGCCGTGTGGCGACTTTTGCAATCGCCGGGACGTCTTCCCCTTTGATCCCCTCGCACACGACCTCGACCGTATGCGCGTGCCCGTTCTGCACCAACTCCTCGACACGCCCGGCGGCCTGGAGCCGGCCGTCCATGACGACCCCGACCCGATCGCAGATCATCTCGACATCGGGGATGATGTGGGTGCTGAAGAAGACGGTCTTCCCCTGATCGCGGAGCTTCAGGATGAGGTCACGGACCTGCTTCCGTCCGAGCGGGTCCAGCCCGGACATCGGCTCGTCCAGGATGACCAGCTCCGGATCGTGGATGAGCGCCTGCGCCAGGCCGACCCGCTGCAACATGCCCTTCGAAAACTTGCGCAGCTCGCGCGCCCGCGCGTGGGTGAGCCCGACCAGCTCCAGCAGGTGATCGGCGCGCTCCTTGATCACGCCCCGAGCCAAGCCGGCCAGGTGCCCGTAGAAGGAGAGGAACTCCTCGGCGGTGAGGTAATCGTAGAAATAAGGAGACTCGGGCAGAAACCCGACCCGTCGCCGCACCTCGACGTCGCCGGCCGGTCGTCCGAGAAGCTCCACGCGGCCCCCGCCGGGCTTCATGAGCCCGAGCAGGATCTTGAGGGTCGTCGTCTTGCCCGAGCCGTTCGGACCGAGGAAGCCGTAGATCTCCCCCTGCTCAACGCTCAACGTGAGTCCTTTGAGCACCGGGATGGGCGGCCGTCCAGGCCAACCGCTCTTGAAGCTCTTCTGTAACTGCTCAATGCGAATGGCATCCATAGGGTATCCTCATCAGGGTATCCTCATCGTGTGCATCCGCCCGCCCGGCGATCCGCCGACGCGGCTTGGGCTCTCTTCTCAGGAGCGCTCCACCATCCGCAGGTGGCAGGAAATTTTGGGATTCACCTTTACGTGCACACGCAACCGCTCCTGTAGGCCAGTGCTCGTGACCGTTCCCTTCGCGCGGTCGAGCTCGTAGCGTCCTCCCAAGGGCTCGTCGGGAACGCGCTCGATGATCCCGCCGCTCACGAGCGCCCCCAGCGACCCAGGCTTCCTTCCGTACCGGGACTCATACCGACGAACCCCCTCCTCCAGAAAGCGAATGTCCCGCTCGGCGATCACTTCCTTGATGCGTTGCGCGAGCGACTCCCGCATCTGGGGGTCCTGTGTCTGCGCGTAGAGACGCCCGAGAAACTCCAGCGCCGTGTCCGCGTTCCCCGCATCGACCGTCATGCGCGCGGCGAGGCGTGGCAGGTAGTCGGGCGCGCCGGGGAGGACGGAGGCTTTCCGCATGTACTCGGCGGCCGTCGCACGGTCGCAGAGCTCGTAGAAGTAATCGTAGCCGAGCACGAAATGCAGTTCCCATTCGTCGGGATTGTTCGTGATTCCCTTCTTGAGGATCAGGATGCTCTCATCGACACGGTTGGCCCAGACCCCCAGGATCGTTCCCGCCGCCTTGTAGGCGAAGGTAAACTTCGGGTCGAGGTCCGTCACCACATCAGTCGCATGGTAGGCCCACACGTAATTCTCGCTGGTTTGCTGGCGTCCGGAGAAATGCTGGACCGCTTTGAGCCACAAGAGGTCTGCGACGACCTGATCGTACCCCAGCACCGCGACCTTCAGGTGTTCACCCTTCGGCAGATACGAGAGCTCGGCCGCCCTGGCTGCGGCGGGTCTTCGATCCTCCAGGAGCGTGAGGACCCAGACCGCGGCCCCGGCGAGCGCCAGCAAGGCCGCCGCAATGCGCCCCCACTCCCACAACAGCGATCGTACGCCTGTCTCCATGATCAGCTCGTCTTCCCCTCCCCGAGCACCTGCGCGAGTCGCCCGGAATCCGCCTCCAAGAGTTTCCGTTCGTAACGGTTCTTGGGTCGACCCGCGTAGCGGGCCTGCCGTTCGACGATCTCCCGGTATTGCTCCTGAGCCAGGACCCGCCCCTCATCGTGACCCGAGGCGAGGTAATGCCCTGCCAGCCACAGACGCCCCGGGAGGAAGTTGGGCTCCAGGGATACCGCGGCTCGGACCGCCTCCGCGGCCTCCCCTCCATCCCCCATCGCCAGAAGGACCCGCCCGAGGGCAAGCCGGTGAAACGGCGAGTAGGGCTCCAGCTCGGCCGCCCGCTGATAGGCGACCCAGGCGCCACGCCTCAGGGCGTCCCGCTCGACCGCATAGGCTTCCCCGGCCGGGAGGGCGGCCGCCAACTGGAGGTGGAGGTTCCCCAGGATCCCGTACAGTCCCCCGTCCAGAGGGTTCAATGCAATGGCTCCGTGCAGCTCCTCCAGCGCAGCGCGCGCGTCAGCCGGATCGCGGCTCGTCCTGAACGCCTGGAAGCGGACTGCGGCGAGCGCGTTGTGGTAGAGCGACTTCCCCGGGTCGAGACCGATGGCCTGCTCATAGCGGACCGCGGCCGTCTCGTAATCCTGCTCGGTCTGCGCCCGGTTCCCCGACTCATAGGCCAGCCAGGACAAGCCGAACCGGAGGACGACGCCCGCCAGCACGACGAGCGCAACCGCCGAGGCCGCCCCGCAGACCCAGCCGTGGCGCAGGGGAATGGACCGCGGCGCGAATCGCCGATCGCCGACGCGCCGGGCGGCCAGCAGCATGCCGGCAAAGAGCGCGAGCATCAGCGCGAGCGGCGGCTCGTGCAGAGTCGAATCGACCGCCGCATGCACGAGGAGCACGAGCACGCCCGCGAGCATCCCGACCACGGCGCCGCGCTCACGCCGGCGCAGGCGGAGCCTGAGGGCCCTCAGGCCCTCCCTGCCCAGGAGGATGACGCCCCAGACAAACACGAGCGGCCCGGCGAGCCCAAGCTCGACGGCCATCTGCAGATATTCATTGTGCGGCGTCCGCGCCACTTTCCCGTACCGCGCGATTTCACCGCCGGTCTCGACGGCATAGCGAGGCGAGACATACCGGTACAGGCCGAGGCCCACACCCAGGGGATGATCGGCTGACGCGGCCGCGGCTTGCTGCCACATCTGCCAGCGCGCGTACCCGACGGGGTTCGAGCGATGCTCGGCGCGGACCCGCTCCTGTAATGGATTGGGGACGAGAAGCCCGAGGCAGACCACCATCAAGCCGATCGCGACTCCACGAGCGCCACATCGGAGTCCCGCCACGGCGATGACGCCCGCCACCAGTGCCAGGGCCGCGCCGCGGGAGCCCGTCTCGAACACCGCGCTCCCCAGGAGGATCAGCAGCGCCGCGCCCGCGACCACGTGAAGCCAGGCCCGCCATTCCCGCCTCCGCCCGCCTCGCTGCTCGCGTCCGTCCCGTCGAGGCCCGGGGCTCAACCGGAGCTTTCCGTAGCACAAGACGGCCAGGACCGGCATCGACGCGGCGACCAGGTAGCCCGCCAGGAAGTTCGGATTGAAGAAGGTCCCGCTCGGCCGGATCTCACCGAGAGCCCAGGCCTGCGTCACGGCATAGGCTGCCTCGACGGCCCCGACCGCAACGGCCACGGCGAGCAACCGCTCGATATAATTCCACCGGGTGAGAAAAAAGACAATCAAATAGAGCAAACCCGCGTAGCTCACCAGCACCAGAACCCACTGGACGCTCTGGTGCGTGTAGGGCGACCTGAGCGCGGAGAGCGCCGCCAGGGCCAGGAATACCAGCATCGCAGGAGAGACGCTTCGGAGGAGCCGCGGCGCCGCCCCCTCCCGAATCATCAGCGCGATCGCCAGGGCCGCAAGCACCAGGACGTGCAACCGGATGATCATCACCGCGACGTGGGTTGATCCGCCCTCCAGCAGGGGGGCGAAGACGATCAGGCTCGCCAGGACCGATAATCCGAGGACGGGGAGCAGACGGGCGGGCTGGAATGCCTGACGGGCTGGTGTGGTGACGGTCAGGCCGGGCCGTGACACGTCACATCCTGCGGCTGCGAGATCGTTCACGGGGTTGGGGTGTCCAGACTTTCGAGGATCGTCCGGATGGTTAGGAGTCTATCGCTTGCCCCCGCGGGGGATGACCCGCCTACGCCAAGGCTTCCGCCTTCGCTAAAGCCTCGGCGGACGAGTCGGCGGGTTTCCCGTCTACGCAGGAAGCCACGGACTTCCATCCGTGGCTTCCTAAGCTAGACGGGGAAAAAAAGGCGGGGAGGATGTGTGATCC
>JBFKNO010000056.1:0-12614 GCA_041629275.1 Nitrospiraceae bacterium | reverse complement strand
TCGTGATCCAGGCGCCCGGCCGCTGGTGGTGGGGAGCGTGGTATCGTCCCCGACCCCGACCCTCGCGGGCACGCTCGTGTCCTCGATGCCGGTGCCGGTTCGCCCCGACTCGGACAGGCTGATCGGCTGGAATCGCTGGCGAATCGCGTCCTCCTCCTCCGCAATCTTGCGCCTCACCTGCCCCGCGGTCTCGTAATCCGACCTGAAAAGCTGCCCATGCAGCGTCTCCAGGTTTTCCAGCCGGGCCGAGAGCTCGTTCAGGTTCCTGCTCGCGCGAGTGATGGGGTCCATGATCTCTCGGAGCGTCATGCCGCGCACTTGGATGACTCCGCTGCTCAGGCCGCGCTGCACAGCCATCAGGAGACGGTCGGCCTCGTCGGCGAGGTCGTCGACCTCGTCGAGGCGATCCGGTTCGTGCGCACAGCAGCCGACGAGGGTGTTGTAGCGCTGCAAGAACGTCGAGACGGCATTCTGAAGACTCGACAGATCGACGGGCGGGTTCGCCTTCGAACGAGGCCGCTCCTCGTCACGGCGTGTCCGTCGCTCGGTCTTGTCCTGGAGGAGCGGGGCACAGCCCGGCGCCGGTTCAGCCGTGTATTGCTGGTCGACCGGCCTGTCCGGGCAGTAGAAGAGTTGGGCCTGTGCGGGAGCCGGCGGGGCGAGGAGCCCCGGGAGGGTCGCCAGGGCGACGAGGGGGAGGAGGTTTCGGAAGAACCGATCCGGCATGGCCTGATCTCCTTCGAACATTCTCGCGGGGTGCCGGGAAAAGTCAATCAAATTGCAAAGTGCCGGTTCCTGGCGTATCCGTATCCACAGGCCGCTTGCTTGCAAACCATTCCGATGATCAGATAGGCTCCATCTCCTGCATAGCTTGAGGGTTGTGGATTCGAGCTCTCCGATGGCGGTTGCCTACATCGAAGATATCGCCCAGCACGTCGGCCGGGAGGTCACCATCCGGGGGTGGCTGAGGACGCGCCGCTCGAGCGGCAAGATCCAGTTCCTCGTGATCCGCGACGGGACCGGGGATGTGCAGGCCGTCGTGAGCAAGGCCGCGGTCGGCGACGACCTCTTCGCCCGGGTGGCAGGCTTGACGCAGGAATCCTCCCTCGTGGTCACCGGCCTGGTGCGGGAAGACCAGCGCGCACAGGGCGGCTGTGAGCTGGACGTGTCCAAGGTCGAGATCGTGCACGTCGCCGAGACCTTTCCCATTCAGCCGAAAGAGCACGGCGTCGGATTCCTGATGGAGCATCGCCACCTGTGGCTGCGCTCCAGCCGGCAACACGCCGTCTTGCGCATCCGACACGAGATCATCCGGGCGTGCCGGAACTTCTTCGACGAGCGCGGCTTCGTGCTCGTGGACGCGCCGATCTTCACGCCCAACGCCTGCGAGGGCACGACGACCCTGTTCCAAACGGACTATTTCGATCAGAAAGCGTACCTGACGCAGAGCGGGCAGCTCTACAGCGAGGCCACGGCCGCCGCGCTCGGCAAGGTCTATTGCTTCGGGCCGACGTTCCGGGCGGAGAAATCGAAGACCCGGCGACACCTCATGGAGTTCTGGATGGTCGAGCCGGAGATCGCCTACGCCCAGCTCGGCGACGTCATGGACCTGGCCGAAGCCCTGATCGCCACCGTGGTCGAACGGGTGCTGAGCGCCCGCCGCAAGGAGCTCGAGATTCTCGAGCGTGACCTCACCAAGCTGGCGTGCATCAAGGCGCCCTTTCCCCGCATGACGTACGAGGAGGCCATCGCCCTGCTGCAGCGAAAGGGCAATCCGATCCAGCACGGGGAGGATTTCGGGGGCGACGAGGAGACCATCCTGTCGCGGGAATTCGACCGGCCGGTGCTGGTCCACCGGTACCCGGCGGCGATCAAGGCCTTCTACATGGAGAACGACCCGGAGCGGCCGGACCTCGCGCTCTGCGTGGACGTGCTCGCTCCGGAGGGCTACGGCGAGATCGTCGGCGGGGGGCAGCGCATTCACGAGCACGACAAGCTGATGGCGCGCATCCGCGACCACAAGTTGCCGGAGGAGGCCTTCCGGTGGTACCTCGACCTCCGCCGGTACGGCTCCGTTCCGCACGCAGGATTCGGCATGGGGATCGAACGAGTGGTGGCGTGGATCTGCGGGATCGACCACGTCCGGGAAACCATTCCGTTCCCCCGCATGCTCTACACGCTATACCCGTAATTGTGTTTCCCGCACGCGATGTCCCTGAACGGCGGGGTCGCGAACCATGCTCACAGACGCCAGCACCGCAATCCTCCCCGATTGGACCACCGCCAAGCGGCCTCCGCATGACGCCGCCCGCCCATGGACCACGCGTTTGCTCGACGTCTGCCGCTGCCCGCCCGGTGGGGGGCCGGGGGGGCTTGCCCGGCGACCATCAGGTTGTGGGGGGTCACGGGCCGGCCCCCAGCGGCAGGGGATGGCTGGCGCTCTCGTCTTACTTGGTTCCAACTGTTTGAGAAAGCCTGAGAATTTTGTTGACAAGGCCAGTCCAAGTTGTATACTTCGCCCAAAAAGTGGGACAAAGTGGTAGACAATGATATCTGCTTGGAAAATCAGGGTGAATCTCATGTTCCGGTCCTCGCGAACGAGGTGATGACGTGGCTGGCCTGTGCGTCGGACCGGAACTATGTGGATTGCACCGTCGGATCAGGGGCGCTGGCCGCCCGCATCCTCGAGCGGACGGGCCCCGGTGGTCTTCTGGTGGGAATCGATCGCGATGCCGAGGCCATCTCGCGGAGTCAGGATCGGCTGCACGGGTTCGGCTCTCGCGTCCGGCTCGTCAAGGGTAATTTCGGAGATCTGAAGCGGCATCTGGCATCCATCGGCGTCGGCGAGGTTCACGGGGTGATGTTCGATCTCGGTGTCTCCTCACCGCAACTCGACAACCCGACACGGGGATTCAGCTTTGGCGCGGACGGCCCGCTGGACATGCGCATGGATCAGTCCACCGGACCCACGGCTGCGGACCTGTTGTCCGAGCTGTCCGAGAGGGAGCTGGCCGACGTGATCTTTCGTCACGGGGAAGAGCGATTCGCGCGTCGGATCGCGCGGGGGATCGTCAGGGCGAGGCAGCGTCGGCCGCTGACGACGACCGCCGAGCTCGTCGCCGTCGTCCACCATGCGGTGCCGCCGGCCTACCGGCATGGCCGGATCCACTGCGCGACGCGCACGTTTCAAGCGCTCCGCATCATGGTGAACGAAGAGCTGGACGTGCTCGCGCAGGCCTTTCGGGACGCCGCGGAGGTCCTGGCCCCCGGCGGACGCCTCTGCATCATTTCTTTTCATTCGCTCGAAGATCGCATCGCCAAACGAACGCTCGCCGATCTCGCTCGCGGGCAGCAGCCGTTGCTCCGCATCCTGACCAAGAAGCCGCAAGGTGCTTCGGAAGTAGAACGACACCGCAATCCGCGCGCGCGGAGCGCCAAGCTGCGCGTGGCGGAGCGGGTGAATGGAGGAGACCGTCTATGCGCCTGATCGCCGCTCTCGCCGTCATCAGCGTGCTGCTTCTCTATGTGTGGCAGCGTGTGGATCTGGTCCGAGTCGGATACGATATCCAGCAGCTCAAGACTCGGCATCGTGTGCTCCAGCGCGAGCACCACGAGATCCGGGTGAAAGTGTCCACGCTGACCTCGCCCGAGCGGATCGCCCGTCTCGCGACAGGGGAGCTGAACATGCGGCAACCGCGTCCCGGGGAGGTGGTCCTGGTCAGCCTCAGCCCGGTGGCGCCACCCGACCGGCCGGCGCCCCCATTCGAAGTGCGGCTCGCCAAGCACGACGTCCCCGGAACGGTCCGCTGATGGCGTCCGGCCGTCCGCAGATTCGCCGGCTCCTCACCGCGGGGTGCCTGCTCGTCGGGTTCGCCTGCGTACTGGTGCGGCTCGTCAATCTCCAAGTCCTGCAGGCTGCGGACCTTTCCGTCAAGGCGGAGCGTCAGCACCGGAAGGTCGTCACCGTCGATGGGGCGCGGGGGTCCGTCTTCGACCGGCACGGCAAGATTCTGGCGATGAACGTGGACGTGCCGTCGGTCTTCGGGATGCCGACCCAGGTCGACGATCCCTCGCGCGTCGCCAGACAGGTGGCCCCGGTCTTGCGCCGTCCGGTCGCCGAGGTGCGGCGCAAGCTCAGCGGATCCCGGAGCTTCGTCTGGCTGGCGCGGAAATTGGATCCGGAGCGCGGTCGCCAGCTGGAGCGGATCAATCCGAGCGGTGTGGGCATGGTGATGGAAGGACGCCGCTACTATCCCAAGGGACCCCTGCTCTCCCACGTGCTCGGCTTCGCAGGGATGGACAATCAGGGCCTCGAAGGGCTGGAGCTCCAATACGAATCGCACCTTCGCGGGAAGAAGCAGCTGGTGGTCGTTCAGCGGGACGCCATGGGCCGACCGGTCTTCCCCGAGGAGTCGGCCGCCGTGCAGCCGTCGACCGGGCGCAACGTCACGCTGACGATCGACGAGGTGGTGCAGTACATCGCCGAGAAGGAGCTCGGGGATGCGGTCGAGGAGCACGGCGCCAAAGGCGGGACCGTCATCGTCATGGAGCCACGGACCGGCGCCGTGCTGGCCATGGCCGTCAATCCCAGGTTCGATCCCAACAGGGTCCGGGGCCTGACTCCTTCCGACTGGCGAAACCGCGCGGTGACCGATGTCTACGAGCCCGGCTCCACGATGAAGATCTTCCTCGCGGCGGCCGCGCTCGAAGAGAAGGTCATGGCCCCCAGCACGCTCGTCTATTGCGAGAACGGCCGGATGACCGTTGCCAATACGGTGCTCCACGACCACAAGGAAATGGGGTGGCTCACGTTCTCCCAGGTCATCGAGCGATCGAGCAACATCGGCTCCGTCAAGGCGGCGATGGCGGTCGGCGATGACCGGCTCTACCGTTACTTCCGTGCATTCGGATTCGGGGACGGCACGGAGATCGACCTGCCCGGCGAGTCGGCCGGGCTCGTGAAGGCGCCGCCGGCCTGGGGCCGGCGCACCCTGGCGTCGATGGCCATCGGCCAGGAGGTTGCCGTCACGCCGATTCAATTGCTGACGGCCACGGCCGCGGTGGCCAACGGCGGCTGGCTGATGAAACCCTACGTCGTCGCGGAGATCCGTGACAGCGCGGGCCGGGTCACATTCGAGGCGCAGCCCCGGATCAGACGCCAGCCCGTGTCCCGCGAGACGGTCCTGGTGCTGAATCGGATGCTGGAGCGCGCCGTCGCCGAAGGGACGGGCGGGGGCGCGTCGGTCCCCGGGTATCGCGTCGCCGGCAAGACGGGGACCGCCCAGAAAATCGATCCCGAGACCCGGGCCTACTCGGACACGCGGTTCATCGCGTCCTTCGTGGGGTATGTGCCGGCGGAGGATCCCCGCCTGGCCATGTTGGTGATTCTCGATGAGCCTCATGGGGAGGCCTGGGGCGGCGTCGTCGCCGCGCCGGTCTTCCGGCGCATCGCCGAGCAGGTCCTGCCGTATCTGGGGGTGATGACGCGGAGCCCGATCGAGATCGCCCGGGGACTGATTTCCCTCGGCTAGTGGGGGTTCAACCCGGTGCAGCGATGCTGCACGTGCGACTCCCCGGTTTAGAAAATGGGCCGTCTCGGTCTGGTCATTGTGGCGAATCCCGGCGGCAGCATGTCATGCCGCCATGTTTCGAATCTTGTAGCTGCCCCTCGACTGGGCTCGGGGCCCTGAGCTCGTCGAAATGCAGCGTCTTACGCTGCCGCGGTCGGCATTGGCGCCATGAGATGGCGCAGCTACAAGGGAAATCAGACGGTGACACCAGGTAGGTGCGAACGGCAGTAGGAGCATGACGCTGCAGGATCTCATCACGCCCCTCGCGGATCGGCTGGAGATTCTCGATCGCCGCGGCGATCTGGGCGTCGAGATCGTGCACATCACGGATGATTCGAGGCGGGTTCAGGCAGGCAGCCTCTTCGTCGCCCTCAAGGGCGGGCAGGTCGACGGCCACGAGTTTGTCGCCAAGGCGGTGAGCGGCGGGGCGGCCGGCGTGGTCGTGCAGAGGGACCTGGCAGCCTGCACGCCGGTCCCCAGCGCGGCCGCCGGCGCCCGGGCGGTGCCCGCGCTGCGCGTCGCCGATACGCGGCGGGCGCTCGGCCTGCTCGCCAGTCGGCTGTACGGCGATCCCTCCGCGCGCCTGACCATGATCGGCGTGACGGGGACGAACGGCAAGACGACGGTGACCTATCTGTGCCGGGCCGTCCTCGAGGCCGCGGGCAAGCGGGTCGGGCTGCTCGGCACCGTCGCCTATCTGATCGGGGCGGAGCAGCTTCCGGCGCCACACACCACGCCGGAGGCGGCGGAGTTTCAGCGCCTTCTCAGAAAAATGGTCGACGCGAAGATGGATGCCGTGGTGATGGAAGTCTCGTCCCACGCGCTCGCGCTGGACCGCACGGTCGGCTGCGAGTTCGACGTCGCCGTCTATACCAACCTCACGCAGGACCACTTGGATTTCCACGCCGACATGGACGACTACTTCGAGGCCAAGCTCAGGCTCTTCAGGCAACTCGGCACGCCGGGGAGCAAACGAGGCCCGAAGCGGGCGATCGTCAACCTCGACGATCCCCGCGGAGAGCGGGTGCGCGACGCCTGCGCCGTTCCGGTCTGGACCTATTCCATCCGATTGCCCTCGGACATCCGCGCAGAGCAGGTGGAGCTCAGCCTGGAGGGCACGCGCTTCGTCGCGGCGACGCCGCAGGGCCGTTTCGAGGTCAGCAGTCGTCTGGTCGGCGAGCACAACGTATACAACCTGCTGGCGGCGATCGGGGTCGGGCTTCACGAGGGCCTGTCGCCGGGGACCATCCAGCAGGGCATCCAGGCGGTGCCGAACATCCCGGGCCGTTTCGAGCGCGTCGAAGCCGGCCAGGACTTCACGGTGGTCGTCGACTACGCGCATACCGAGGATGCGCTGATCCGATTGCTCGCGGCCGCGCGGACCCTGAAGACCGGTCGCATCATCACGGTGGTCGGGTGCGGCGGGGATCGCGATCGGGGCAAACGTCCGAAAATGGGGCGTGCGGCGGCGGTGGGGAGCGACGTCGTCTTTCTCACCTCGGACAATCCGAGGACCGAGGATCCGCAGGCGATTGTGCAGGAAGTGGAGACCGGGGTGCGGGAGGCCGTCGGCCGCAAGGACACGGCGCCGGGGTTTCGCTACGAGGTGCTGCCGGACCGTCGCCGTGCGATCGAGGCGGCCGTGCGGGAAGCCAAGAAGGGGGACATCGTCCTGATCGCCGGCAAGGGCCACGAGGATTACCAGATCGTCGGCACGCAGCGCCACCATTTCGATGATCGCGAGGTCGCGCGGGCCGCGCTCAAGGTGGGGAGGTCGTGACCGCGTTGCCCGCGGCGCTGTCCGGCGCCGCCTGGGTGGAGCCAAGCATGCCCCTCTTTTCGTTCGAGGAGATCGTCAAGGTGACCGGCGCCCGTGCGCGGTCGGGGCGCCCGCCGGCACGCGGCGGCATCCGCCGGCTGTGCACGGACTCCCGCGCGGTCCGACCGGGAGATCTGTTCGTGGCCCTCGCCGGCGAGCGGTTCGACGGGCATCGGTTCGTGGCTGCCGCGCTCCGCCGCGGTGCCCTCGGGGCCGTGGTTCAGGACGGGGCGACGCTGGAGCCCCGACCGCCGGCCCGGGCATGGCTGCTGGAGGTGCCCGACACCCTGCGCGCCTATCAGGACCTCGCGGCCCATCACCGCCGGCGCTTCGCCATTCCGGTCGTCGCCGTGACGGGAAGCAACGGGAAGACGACCACCAAGAACATGATCGCGGACGTCCTGAGGCAACGCTGGAGAACGCTCAAGACCGAGGGCAATCTCAACAACCGCATTGGTGTGCCCCAGACGCTCCTCGGGTTGCAGCCGCAACATCGCGCGGCCGTCATCGAGATGGGGGTCGATCATCCGGGGCAGACCACGCGGCTCTGCGAGATCGCGCGACCGACGGCGGGGATCATCACCAACATCGGGCCGGATCATCTGGAGTTCTTCGGGACCCTCGAAGTATCCGCCCGCGCCAAGGGTGAGCTGATCGACTGCCTCCCCGAGGACGGGGTCCTCGCGCTCAATGCGGACGACGAATTCTACGGGGTCTTGGCGGCGCGCGCGACCGGTCGCGTCGTGGCGTTCGGGCTGTCGGAGCTGGCCCAGGTGCGCGCCGTCGACGTGGCGCAGGATGCGCGTCGCGGCATGACGTTTCGGCTGGTGCTCCCCGGACGCCCGCGCGGCGTCCGCATGATGCTGCCCGCCCATGGCCTGCACAATCTCTCCAACGCTCTCGGCGCGGCGGCGGTGGGCCATGCGCTCGGGGTCAGCGGCCCGGCGATCGTGAAGGGATTGGCTCGTTTCAAGCCCGCCGCGATGCGGTCACAGGTCCTCACCCTGCACGGCGTGAAGGTGGTGGACGATTGTTACAACGCGAACCCCGCCTCGATGGAGGCTGCGATCGATCTGCTCGTCACCTTGGGGGGCTCGGGGCGGAGCCTCGCCGTCCTCGGCGACATGTTGGAGCTGGGACCAAACACCGTGGCGTTGCATCGCGAGGTGGGCGCCCTGGTGGCGGGGCGGGGCGTCTCCACCCTGATCGTGGCGGGCACGCTCGGCCAGGCGATCGCGGAGGGGGCCCGCGCCGCCGGCATGCGTGCCGAACAGATTCATGCCGCGGCCGATGCCCGGGACGCCGGCGTGCTCGCCGCCCACCTCGCGCGCAGGGGCGATGTCGTGCTCGTGAAGGGGTCGCGGGCGATGCACCTGGAAAACGTGGTGGAGGCGCTCCGGCGTCGCTGACCCACCAGTCCGTTGCGGTCAGAGGATAACGCAAGCTCATGCTCTATATCTGGCTCTATCCGCTGCATACCGAGTTCCAGATCTTTAACGTCTTTCGCTATCTCAGCTTTCGGATCATCTATGCGGCGGTGACGGCGTTCCTGGTGGCCTTCGTGCTGGCGCCCGCGCTGATACGCAAGCTGCAGGCGATGCGGCTGGGGCAACGGGTGCGGGATGACGGGCCGAGCCGTCACCTCACCAAGACCGGCACGCCGACGATGGGGGGCCTGCTCATCCTCTTCGCCGTGCTCCTGTCCACCTTGCTGTGGGCGAACATCGCGAATCGGTACGTCTGGCTCGTCATGTTCGCCACGCTGACCTTCGGCCTCATCGGATTCGCCGATGATTACCTGAAGTTTCGCAAAGGACAGTCGCGCGGGCTCTACGCCTGGCAAAAGCTCCTGGGCCAGAGTCTGCTCGCCCTGGGAGTCGCAATTTTCCTGCTCACCCAGATGCACTATTCGACGCAGTTGAGCGTCCCGTTCTTCAAGGATTTCACGCCCGACCTTGGCGTCTTGTACGTGCTCTTCGCCGTGCTGGTCATCGTCGGCAGCTCGAATGCGGTCAACCTGACGGACGGGCTCGACGGGCTCGCCGTCGGGCCCGTCATGATCGCCTCGATCGCCTATACGATCGTGGCCTACGTCGCGGGCAACCGCATCATCTCCGAGTACCTGCTGATCCCCTACATCGACGGGGCGGGTGAAGTGGCGGTCTTCACCGCGGCGATCTTCGGCGCGAGCCTCGGCTTTCTCTGGTTCAACACCTACCCGGCCTCGGTGTTCATGGGTGACGTGGGCTCGCTCCCCTTGGGCGCCGCGCTGGGGACGGTGGCGGTCATCAGCAAGCATGAATTGCTGCTCCTGTTGGTGGGCGGTGTCTTCGTGATCGAGGCCATCTCGGTGATCTTCCAGGTGCTCTCGTTCAAGTCGAGGGGCAAACGCATCTTCCTGATGGCGCCGATCCACCATCATTTCGAGATGAAGGGCTGGGAGGAGCCGAAGGTCGTGGTGAGACTATGGATCATCGCAATCCTGCTGGCGCTGCTCAGCCTCAGCACGCTCAAGCTGCGGTAGAAAAAAGCGTCAGGCGTAAGGGGTGAGGAGTGAGGGGTGAGAGCGGAGTGGTGGTACAGCGTGAACCGAACGGAAATCAGCTCCCTCGTATCGCTGACCGCGTATCCCTCACGGCTTACCCATCCAAGATACTTATGGACTTGAAGGGTAAACAGGTGACCGTGCTCGGCGTGGGTCGGAGCGGTGTGAGCGCAGCGCGGCTGCTGCAGACGCTTGGGGCGCAGGTGACCGTGGCGGACCGGCAGGAGGAGGCCGCCCTCGTCCCGGCGCTCGACCAACTGGATCGTCGTGCGGTGAGGGTCGTGACGGGATCGGCCTACGAGCGCGCCCTCGACGGAGCGGACGTGGTCGTCATCAGCCCCGGCGTGCCCTCCGGCCTGGAGATGCTCGAGGAGGCGCGCCGGCGCGGCGTGCCCGTCATCGGCGAGCTGGAGCTCGCGTCCCGCCATATCCGCGGGCCCGTGATCGCCGTGACGGGGACGAACGGCAAGAGCACCACGGTCACGCTGCTCGGCAAAATGCTGGAGGTGGGCGGGATCCGCGCATTCGTCGGGGGCAATCTCGGCACGCCGCTCTCGGAGGCGGCGCTGGCCGATCGGCGAGCTCGTGCGGAGGGTGCGCCGGAAAGCCCGTACCAGCTCATCGTCACCGAGGTGTCCAGCTTTCAGCTCGAAACGATCGAGCGCTTTCATCCCTGGGTTGCCGCCGTCTTGAACATCTCCCGGGATCATATGGATCGGTACCCAAGCTTCGAGGCGTACACCACGGCCAAAGCGCGGATCTTCATGAACCAACATGACGGTGACCACGCGTTGCTCAATCAGGACGACGCGGCATGGGCTCTTCGCCGGACCACGCGCGCCAAGCTGCTCGGATTCAGTCTGACGCAGGCGCTCGCGCCCGAAGTGTCCGGCGGCGCCTATCTCAAGGACGGCGTGATTCGGATCAGACTGAAGGATGCCGAAGAGGAGGTGTGTCGCGTATCGGATGTGGCCGCCGTCGGCACCCACAACCGCGCCAACGTCATGGCCGCGTCCATGCTGGCGCGCCTCTCCGGATGCGCCCCCTCGGCGGTGCGCGAGGTGGCGCGCACGTTCACCGGCCTGGACCACGCGATGCAGACGGTGCGACAGCGTCGCGGTGTGCGGTTTATCGATGACTCGAAGGCCACGAATGTCGACGCCGCGCTGAAGGCGCTGGAAAGCGTCGAGGCTCCCGTCGTGCTCATCGCGGGGGGGCGCGACAAGGGGGCCGACTTCGTGCCCTTGCGCGGCGCCGTGACGCGGAAGGTGAAGCTGCTGATCCTGATCGGAGAGGCGGCGCCGCGTCTCGAGCAGGAGCTGAAGCCGTTCGACCGGGTGCAGCACGCGCGCTCCCTCGCGCAGGCGGTCGAGTTGGCCGGCGAGCACGCGACGGCGGGCGATGCGGTGTTGCTGTCTCCGGCCTGTGCCAGCTTCGACATGTTCACGGACTATCAGGACCGGGGACGGCAGTTCGCGGCCCTGGTCGAGGCATTACCGGAATAGAGCCCGGTAATTGGGTAATTGGGTAAGTGGGTAATTAGCTAACTACCTAACCAGGTAAATCCCCAATTACCTAATTACCCCCTTACCCAATTACCAAGTGACGAGTTTTACTTTGATATCGAGGAGGCCATGAATGTCGCGTCGGGGAGGGGGATCGAGCGCCGCGGCGTTGTCGTGGCCATGGTCTTCACAGGGCCCGCAGAAGAACGCCTCGGTCGACGGGCTCGTGCTGGCCATCATCCTGATCCTGGCGGTGTTCGGTCTGGTCATGGTGTTCAGCGCGAGCGCGGTGGTCGCCGACAACCGGTTCCAGGATTCCATCTACTTCCTCAAGCGCCAGATGGCCTGGCTCGCGGTCGGATTCTTGCTCCTCCACCTGGGATCGCGCACGGATTACCTGGTGTGGCAGAAGCTGGCGTGGCCGCTGCTCGGCTTGACGATCCTGCTCCTGATTCTCGTGCTCGTGCCCTCGATCGGGTCCATGGTCAAAGGCGCCCGACGATGGATCAAGCTGGGGCCCATCTCGATGCAGCCGGCGGAGATGGCGAAACTGATCGTGGTCGTGTATCTCGCGTCCCACGTGACGAAAAAGGAGGGCAGGCTCGACTCCTTCTGGCACGGGCTCTTGCCGCCCTTGCTGGTGGTGGGCGTCGTCGGGGGGCTCATCCTGCGCCAGCCGGATCTGGGCACGGTGGTCATCATCGGGCTGTTGACGGCGCTGCTGCTGTTCCTGGGCGGGGCCCGGATCACCCACCTCCTGGCCCTGCTCCTGATGGCCTTGCCGGTGGCGGCCGCCGCGGTCTGGGCCTCCGACTACCGGCGGCAACGCCTGCTCACCTTCCTGGCTCCGTGGCAAGACCCGCAGGACGCGGGGTTTCAGGTCACGCAATCGTTCCTCGCGTTCGGCAACGGCGGCGCCTTCGGGGTCGGGTTGGGCGAAAGCAAACAGAAGCTGTTCTTTCTTCCCGAAGCCCACACCGACTTCGTCCTGGCGCTCGTGGGGGAGGAGCTCGGCCTGATCGGCACGGCGGGGGTCATGATCCTCTTCGCGGTCCTGGTGATCCGCGGGTTCCGTATCGCCGACCGTGCGAGCCACCCGTTCGGCCGCCATCTGGCGCATGGGATCACGCTCCTGATCGGCCTGCAGGCCCTCATCAACGCCGGCGTAGCGACGG
>JBFKNO010000055.1:0-12890 GCA_041629275.1 Nitrospiraceae bacterium | reverse complement strand
GCTGGTCGCACCGCTGGAGCTGTGCGAGGTCTGGCCGGGATCGGAGCGGGCCTTCCTGGCCCCCCTCCCCGTCACGGCCTTGCCCGGCCTGAGTCGATGTCCCAAATCGGCGGCCCTCGTGATGCTCGAGGACCTCAATATCGCCACGTTGGGAGAGCTAGGCGATGTCTCCAAGCCACACCTCGAGCTCGTGCTGGGTGAGCACGGCCTGCGCTTGCACGACTGGGCGCGCGGGCTCGATCCGTCCCCGGTCCTTCCGCCGCCGCGGCGGAGCCGGATCGAAGAATCCCTGGCATTGACGCCGGACGAGCTGGACGAGGGCGTCGTCCTGGGCGTGTTGTACGGCGGCCTGGAGCGCCTCTGCCGGGAGCTGCGCAGGCAGCGGCGGCTCTGCCGGCGTCTCGCGCTGACCTTGCGGCACAGCGACCATGTCGTCGTCGATGGAAGCCACTCCTTGCCGTTCGCCACGCAGTGGGAGGCCGAGCTGTTTCCCCCGCTCGAGGCGCTGTTCCGGCGCCGCTTCCGGCGCCGCGTGCGTCTCCGCTCCATGACGCTGGGGGTGGAGGGATTGGTCCCGGCGGAAGCGCAGCTCTCGCTGTTTCCTGAAGCCCCCGCCTCATTGCGCGCGCGCCGCCTGGCCCTCGCGCTGGATCGCCTCCGCGCGCGCATCGGCGACCACGCCGTCTCCCTCGGCCGCACCATCTCTGGTCCCCTCTCCCCCTCCTCACTCCTGACTCCTCACTCCTGACTGTATGGACTTCGTCCACTTGCATGTTCACTCGACGTACTCTCCGATGGAAGGTGTCTCCACGTTGGAGGAGCTGTGCGAAGCCGCTCGACGCCAGGGAGCGAACACGCTCGCGCTGACCGACACCAACGGCCTGTACGGGGCGATTCGCTTCCTGGAGGCGGCGCGGCAGGCCGGGCTGCGGCCGATCCTGGGGGCGGAGCTGACGCAGGGGCGACATCGCGCCGTGCTCCTCGTCAAGACGACGCAGGGCTATGCCAATCTCTGCCGGCTCCTCTCCGCCCGCCATTGCGATGCCGACTTCGCTGTCGTCTCCGCGGTGGCCCGGCACCGCCACGGCCTGATCGTGCTGTCCGATGACGCGCCGGCGCTGACGGCATGGAAACGGGACGCGATCGAGGATCTCTATGTCGAGCTGACGCCGGGCGCCATGATGCACGAGGCCTTGGCGTTCAGCCGTCGGTCCGGGCTCCCGCCTCTCGCCACGACCCGCGCCCGGTTCGTCCGTCCCGATCAGTATCCGCTCCATCGCGTGCTCCGCGCCATTGCGCGCAACACCACCCTGGCCCGCCTGCGTCCCGAGGACTGTTGCGCGCCGCAGCAGTGGCTGATGCCGCCCCCGGCGCTGGCACGGCAGTTCCCCCACGTGCCGCACGCCCTGGCCAACACCCGGCGTGTCGCCGAGGCCTGCCGCACGGACTGGGATTTCAAGGACACGATCTTTCCCGCCTTTCGCCGGCTGTCCGACCGCGACGCCTTCTCGCTCCTACGGGAGAACACCTACGCCGGCGCCGCGTGGCGCTACGGACATCCGTCCTCGGTCGTCACGCAACGCATCGAGCGTGAGCTGGCGGTCATTCGTGACAAACGCTACGCGCACTACTTCCTGGTCGTCGACGAGATCGTGCGGCAGGCGCCGAGAACGTGTGGCCGTGGATCGGCCGCCGCCTCGATCGTGTCGTACTGTCTGGGGATCACGCACGTGGATCCGATCCGGCACAACCTGTTCTTCGAGCGATTCCTCAACCCCGGCCGCCACGATCCGCCGGACATCGATATCGATTTTCCCTGGGACGAGCGGGATCGCATACTCGATTTCGTCTTCGCGCGGTACGGCGCCACCTGCGCGGCCATGGTCGCCAATCACAACCGGCTGGCGTTCCGCGCCGCGATTCGTGAGGCGGCCAAGGTCTACGGCCTGCCGCCGGACGAGGTGACGCGCGTGAGCCGCCGGCTCGAGCGCCGGGCACCGGGCACGCTCCCGCCCGAGGGCCCATGGCGTGAGGTGCTCCAGGTGGCCGCACGGGCGGAAGGTCATTTCCGGAACCTGGCCCTGCACTGCGGCGGGATCGTCATCGTGCCCGACGAGATCAGACGGTATGTCCCCGTCGAAGTGGCGGCCAAGGGCGTGCCGGTCATCCAGTGGGAGAAAGATCAATGCGAGGAGGCCGGCCTCGTCAAGATCGATCTCCTGGGCAATCGCTCCCTCGCCGTCATTCGCGACGCCATCGATGCCGTGGCCCGGAACGCGGGGACCCGCCTGGACTATGCGACGTGGGATCCCATCACGGACGTCGAGACGCAGGAGCTCATTCGGCAGGGACGGACCATGGGGTGCTTTTACGTGGAATCGCCGGCCACCCGGCTCCTCCTCACGAAGCTGTGGAAGGGGATGCCCGCGGACCGCCGTGCGAAGGCGGACGTCTTCGACAACCTCGTGATCGTGTCCTCCATCATCAGACCGGCGGCCAACCGGTTCATTCGCGAATTCGTTCGACGGGCGCATGGCCACGCGTACCGGCCGCTCCACCCCCTGATCGAGACGGTGCTGGCCGAGACCCACGGCATCATGGTCTATCAAGAGCAGGTGACCAAGGTTGCCGTGGAGCTGGCGGGATTTTCGATCGAGGACGGCGATCAGCTCCGCAAGGTGCTCACGAAGAAGCACAGGCGGCGCCAGTTGCACGATTACCGCGCGCAGTTCTATCGGGGCGCCCTCGCGCGCGGGGCGACGCGCCGCGTGGTCGATGCCGTCTGGGACATGATCATGAGCTTCGCCGGCTACAGTTTCTGCAAGCCGCACAGCGCGAGCTACGCGCAGGTGTCCTTCAAGTCGGCCTACCTGCGCGCGCACCACCCGGCCGAGTTCATGGCGGCGGTGATCAGCAATCAGGGCGGGTTCTACTCGACCTACGCCTATCTCTCCGAGGCCCGTCGGATGGGGCTGGCCATTCTGCCGCCCGATCTCAACGCCAGCGACTGGGCCTACGCGGGGCGCGGCCGAACGATCCGCGTCGGCCTCATGCAGATCAAGGGGCTCCAGCAGGCGCTGGCGGACCGGATCTGCTCGGAGCGAGCGGGGCAGGGTCCGTTTCGGTCGTTCCGGGATTTTCTCGCGCGCGTCAACCCCGAGCCGGCCCAGACCCATCTCCTGATCAAGGCCGGGTGCTGCGACTCCATCGCGGGCGAGCTCACGCGTCCCGCATTGCTCTGGAGATTGTATGCACGGGCTAAGGAGAAGGGCTTCGGTTCCGCTCTCCCCTCCCGCCTTCCGCCTTCCGCCTCCTGCCTCCCGTCCGCGCTACCCATTCCCGAGGAGTATTCCGAGTCTCGACGCCTGCGTCATGAGATCGAGACGCTCGGATTCCCGCTCAGTCGGCATCCCCTCGAGCTCTTCGGAGGGGCTCTGCGAGGCCTGACGTCGGTGGCTGCCTGCGACATGGCTCGGCACGTCGGACGACCGGTCAGGATGATCGGCTGGTTGATCACCAAGAAGGTCGTGCAGACCAAGGACGGCGAGCCCATGGAGTTCGTCAGCTTCGAGGATGCCACCGGCCTCTATGACGCAACCGTGTTTCCGGCCGTCTACCGGCGGGTCTCTCACCTCCTCGCCGCCGACCAGGCCTATCTCGTCGAGGGCGTCGTGGAGGAGGAGTTCGGCGCGCTCACGCTGACCGTCTCCGCTTTGCGGAGTCTCCATCGATTCCGGCGGCCCGATGTCCCTCACGAGACCGCGGTGGGTAGCCTGAACAACTGAAAGGCGACCACGATCGGCGTCAATTTCTTGACGCTCTGAACGATCCGGACCCACATTCCAGCATCACACGAGACCGATTTGTCCCTCCTCCGCTCGAGGTTCGAGGTCAAAATCTTGTCAATTTGACAAAAATCGGAACTGCCACTAGGAATAAATATGGGCACACATGCGAGAAAGACCGAGGAGGACCGGAATGAAGAGAACGGCCCTAATGGCGGGCGTGATGATGGTACTGTCGACGCTGGCTCTGTATGACACGGCGCGGGCCGAGGAAGGTCAGGTCTACGCGGCGGTGTACGCAGGGTTGGCGTTCACCAAAGACCTCCAGAACGTGACGCTTCGACCCGGAAACAACTCACTGCCGAATCTGGAGCTGGCAGGCTACGGAGATGATTCAGATCACAAACTCGACGGGACGATCATGGGAGGCAAGGTCGGGTTCATCCCGGGGCGCGACTTCACGTGGTTTGGTCTCGAGGCGGAGGTCTTCGTGGCGCCCAACAGGATCAAGGGAGGAGAGGTAGCCTTCGCCAATGAAGAGCTCACCACCGTGACGGTGGCCTTTAACTCCATCCTTCGTTGGCCGATAGGCCCGATTCAACCGTATATTGGGATTGGCCCTAGCATCGTCTACAGCGATGGGATCGGCGGGAGGGATTCCGCCTTCGGCTTGAACATGCTGGCGGGCACCCGCATCCTCCTCGGCAGCAGAGCATTTATCTTTGGTGAGGCCAAGCTCAACAAGTCCGAACTGGACTTTGACGCCGCCACGGTGACGCTGACGCAGCGAGGCCTCGTCGCCGGAATCGCGCTGGCGTTCTGATCGTTACTTCGGCTTCGTGGCAAACACCGTGGCGTCGCAGGAGATGTACTTGATCTGCTTCATGGGGATGATGATGACTTCCTTCGGCGTGTCCACCTCCAGCACTTCCATGTCGTCGCTGATCGTGTGCCGCACCGCATCGTTGACCATGAGCTCCTGATTATCCGTAAAGACGACCTTCACCCAATACTGCACAAGTTACTCCTTCCTCAACTGTCGATCAGCGACCAATGGGTATGCCGGAAAGCCTCGAGCCTGTCGGCTGGCGATCTCTCGTGCTGCCGTCGATGGCGCCATGAGATGGCGCGGCTACACCTATAATCCGCTGTAGCCGCAGCGTCTCACGCTGCCGTCGACGCACTCAGGGGCGCCATCAGATGGCGCGGCTACGCCATCCCCAGATCCTGTGACCGCTTCGTTGCCGCTTCGACGGCGCTGATCAGCGTGGCCCGCAGCCGTCCCCTCTCCAGCTCGTGCAAGCCCGCGATGGTGGTGCCTCCGGGAGACGTCACGCGGTCCTTCAAGCGCCCCGGATGCTCGCCGGTCTCCAGGACCATCCGAGCCGCGCCCAGAAGGGTCTGCGCGGCGAGCATCTCCGCCACGGCGCGCGGGAGGCCCTGCTTGACCCCGCCGTCGGCCAAGGCTTCGATCGCCACGTAGACATACGCGGGGCCGCTCCCGCTCAGCCCTGTGACCGCGTCGAGCAGCCGCTCCTCCACCTGAACGACGGTTCCTACCGACCCGAACAGCATGCGGACGGTGTCCAGATCCGATCCGGTCGCCTCGGCGCCAGGCGCGAAGGCGGTCACGCCAGCCAACACGCTGGAGGGCGTGTTCGGCATGGCCCGCACGATCCGTCGCGCGGCCTTCAATCGTCCGGCGACGCGCGCGATCGGATACCCCGCCGCCACCGAGATGACCAGCGTGCCACCGCCGACCACCGGCGAGATCTCGTCGAGCACGCCATCCAGCACCTGCGGCTCGACGGACAGCACGACGGCTTCGCTCCCGGCGGCCGCGTCGCGGTTGGTCGCCCCGGTCCTGATTCTATAGCGATCGCGCATCAGCGCGCAGCGTTCCGGATTGGTATCGGTGGCGGAGAGCTGCTCGACGCCGGCCAGGCCGGCCTCGAGGAGGCCGTGCACCAGCGCCTCCGTCATATTGCCCGAGCCGATGAAGGCGATACGCTGGGTCAGCGACATGGCCGGATTATACCGATCGCCCCCTCTGCCTTCAACTTGCACGTCGCCAAGTGCCTTCGGTACAGTACCGAGGTTCGAGGGGCTGCGGAGTTCTTCCCATCGACAGGGGGTGCCGTCATGCGGAGTCTTGCAGGGTTTGCTCTGTTCCTCGCGCTCGGGCTGCTGACCAGCAATGCGGATGCGCGACTGGAGATCCGGACGCCCAAGCAAAAGGCGAAGTTGGTCAAGGCCGACCGCATCTGGGTGAACGCCCTGGTGCTGACCGACCAGGGCGAAGGCGATGTGCGGGCCTTGCGGGACCTCGTGTCGCGACGCCTGGAGGAGGTGGGCTACACCGTCGTGACCGACCGCGATCAGGCCCATGACGTGGAGCTCGCCGTGAAGTGTGAGCAGCGGAAGGTCTGGCAAGGAACGGCGGCCTCCGGAGGCGACGCGGATCTTCCGGATTCCCCCCTCCGCACATGGCGGGGGCCGGCTTGTCAGTTGACGTATTACTTGGGGTTGAAGAACCTGGGGTGGCGCAAGGAAGTGCGGACGGACTTTCAAGACTCGATCGCAGCGGCGAAGGAGGCGGGTGCGACGGATCCGTCCGCCTACGCGCTCGACAGGGTGATGGAGAAGCTCGAGCTGTATGATTTCCCCGTCCTGCTGACCACCGACTTGGGGCAGGAGGACAGGCTGCTCGCGCTGCTCGATGCGCCGCGCACCGCGCCCAGCCGTAAGGTGAAGGTCATCGAGTCACTCGGACAGCTCTTCTCGAGCAAAGCCGTGCCCCGGCTCCAGCAGGCCCTCAACGATCCGGACATTGCCGTGGCCGAGGCCGCGGCCATTGCCCTCGGCAACATCGGCGAGAAGGAGAGCATCGCGGCTCTCGTTGACGCGTTGAAAACGGGCAGGCCCGAGCTCAAGATCGAGGCGGCCCGCGGCCTCGGCAAGGTGGGCGCGCTCCATGGAGATACGTCCATCGTACCGCCATTGCTCGATGCGCTCGGGACGGACGACCTCACGCTGAAGACCGAGGTCGTCTGGGCGCTGGGAAAGGTGCCGGATCGCCGATCGTACCAGGCCCTCCTGGGCCTTCAGCGCTCCTTGCAGAATGTCCGGACGAGCGACCGCGAGTCGAAGGAGGGCAAGCTCTGGGACGCGGTCAGCTTCAGCCTGAAGCAAGTCGCGCCGTTTGATCAGGTCAACTAGGAGTGAGGAGTCAGGAGTCAGGAGTGAGGAGTCAAGGGGAAGATGAGAGAGAATAGTATGTTGATGACGATAGCCTTGTTGGTCGCGCTGTTACCGGTGGATGCGGACGCGCGCCGCGAGGTCATGACGCCCAAGCAGAAAGAGCGATTGGCGAAGGTCGACACCATCCTGGTCGAGATGCTCGCGTTGACGGACAGGGGCGAGGTCGACCCCGCCCTGCTGACCAGCGTCGTGGTGCGGCGCTTCGAAGAGTTGGGCTATGGGGTGGTCACCGATCCCCAGCGACCCCACGACGTCGTGTTCAAGGTGAAATGCGAGCAGCGCAAAGTCTGGGAGGGCACCATCACCTCCGGGGGTGATGCCGACCTGCCGGACTTGCCGTCACGCGTGTGGAAAGGTCCAGCCTGCCAGCTCACCTACGTGTTGCGCGGCAAGAACCTGGGATGGCGTAAGGAGGTCAGGACGGAGTTTCAAGACGCCATGCAGGCCGCCGCCGCGGCGCATGCCGACGACCCCGGCGCCTATGCGCTGACCAGGCTGAAGGACAGACTCGAGGACTATGATTTCCCGGTCCTGGTCACGGCCGACTGGGGGCAGGCTGACCGACTGCTGGCGCTTCTCGACCATCCGTCCACGCCCGAAGCGCGGACGCTCACGATCATCGACGCGCTCGGCCGCATGTTCGCCGAGCCGGCCGTGCCGCGACTGGTTCGAGCCACCCAGACCGGTAGCACGGCCGTGGCCAGCGCCGCGACCCGGGCGCTGGGCGAAATCGGCAAGCCCGAGACCGTTCCTCTCCTGACAGCGCTTCTGGACTCCGAGGAGCCGATGGTGCAGGCGGCCGCCGCGAGGGCGCTGGGACAGGTGGGCGCCCTGAACTTTGATTACTCGATGGTCGATCCCCTGCTCGCCAAGCTCAAGACCACGAAGGACGTGCGAGTCATGACCGCGATCGTCAGGGCGCTGGGGAGGCTGCCCGATCGGCGATCCTTTGACGCGCTGGTACACTTGCAAGAGACCGTGGGCGGAGGCGGGGCGAGTCAGGCCGATCCCGAGATCGCCGAGCTACGGAAGGCGCTGGCCTGGAGCCTGCGGCAGATCCGTCCGGCGGACCATACCTTCGACGACGAGTAAGCCGTGCGGAGGCGTCTTCTGGCGGGAACGATCGGGATTACCCTCGGGATCGGGTCGCTCGGCCTCGCGCAAGTGATGGGCGAGGAGGCCGAGATGAAGCGGCTGGAACGGCGCGCGGAAGACTCGATCGCCGCCGGGGATGCCGAGGGCGCGGCGATGAGCATGGGCAAGGCGGCCCTCATGGCGGCGCAGCTGGCCAAGCGGGATCGGCGGGAGGCTGTGCAGCGGCTCTTTCAGGGCGTGGAACGCTTGTTTCGCGCGCAGGAGCACGCCTACCGCGCCGTGGCACTGTTCGAGAGGGCGGGCGGACAGCCGCCCGCATCCACCGGTGTCTGTGCGACCATCGGCCTCGCCGATCGGGACATTGCAGTGTCGGGCGCGACGTTGAGCCTCCCCGCCCCGACGGACCCCGATGCTTCCCTTCAGGCGATGCGGGAGCACTATCTAAGGCTTGCGGCGGACTGGGTGCAAACCATCCACGGTCTCCGCGAGGACTTCGATTGTCGGCAGTGACGGGGGCCTGGCGTCAGGAATCCTCAGGATTGATCGGTTTGATTCCGAGCGGACGGCACACCTCCAGCAGCTTCCGGTCCGCGCTGACGAGCGAGAGGCGCAACGGCTTGAGCTCGAGCGCGAGCGCAAGGTGCACGGCTTGGGCCGCGCGCAACCCGGGATGCTCGAGCGTCAGTTCCTTGGTGCTCAAGTACGTCTCGATGGTCGGGGTGATGAAGTGAAACAGCCCGCGGGCTGACTCGCTCTCGAACTTGTACACCACCGAATACCAGTCATCGCGTGTCAGCTCTCCCAGCTTGGCCTGGTTGGCCAGGACCGAAAAGAACTCCGAGATCGTCGGCGTGGCGACAATGGCGGTCTTTCCTCGTTTGGACAGCAGCGCGTTGACCGTCCGTGTCCCCCTCTCCGGACAGTAGCGCTTCACGAGCGCGGTCGAATCCAAATAGTAGTACGGCATGCGTCACCCTCTCCCCAACAGAATGAGATCCCCGAGCCCCGTTTTCAGTTTGGACAAGCGGTCCTGCAGCTCATCCAGGGGAATTTCCTCGTAGCCCTGGCGACGCAATCTCGTCGTGAGATTGCCGGCGTTGACCGTTTTGGTGTCCTCTCGAAGCCTCTCGACGAGCCGCGTCTTCGCGAGCCGGCTGGGCGTTCGGCGCTGCCCTCTTCCAGGCCCCATCTTTGCTTTCGCTGTCTTTCCCATGCTCTCGACCTCACACAGATGGATGAATGATCAAGGCGGCGTCGGGTTCCTGGAGCTCCCGCGCGCAGGCCGCGGGCGCCGCGATGTCCCCCGAGGATCCGCCTTCCCCGTAGACGTATGCGGCCAAGGCTGTGGCCAACTCCGCCGTCACCTCTTGTTCCATGACCCGGACGGCGCGGGTCCGTGCCTCCGACTTCGTCACGTGTCCCTCGCGACCGCGGCGAGACACCGCCCCGACGACGCGCGCGGTCTGGACGTCGACGATGACGAAGTCCGCGCACCATCGAACGTAGGCGAACATGGGGTCCGGCACCGCCGCCCGCCAGAGACGGGCGGTTCCCCTGACGAGCAGTGGAAGCGGCGTCGAACCGTCCGGATCATTGGGTTGCGCGGCGATGCGTATCGGCTGGTCCGTGACCGGAAGTCCCTGCCGCACGAGGCCTTCCATGACGGCGCGACGAACGGCTTCCGCCTCATCGCCCGAGACCTCGACGCCGATCACGAGATGAGAAGCCAGGTAGGCTTCCAGCTCCGCCGTGAGATCGGCCACATGATGAACGGACGGTTCGCCCCGTCCGCTCGGACGAAGCACCCGCAAATCGGCATTGAACGCGTCGCGAAGCACCAGGTGGCCGGTGGCCCGCTTCAGGCTGCGGAGCGCGGCCAGCCTGTCGCGGCTGCTCCGGGCCGTGTCCAGCTCGCTGTCCACCGTCGCATCGAGCTCGCGGATGCGGTCCAGAAGAGCGGCCTCGCCCTGGGCACGGTTCGTCCCCGCCAACACATAGTGGATTCCGGTGGCACGATCGAGCCACACGTCCAGGACCTGCACGTTTTCGAGGACCTTGTCTGTCGACACCTGCGTGACGCGCTCGACCGTGAGCCGCCGCTCGTGGGAGGTCCCACCACGCGTGTCCAGCTGCACGTAGGACTCCCAGTCACGCGCCTGCGCCGTGACCTGCGCCTCAAAGATCCGCGCTACGGCTTCGTAGGCGCGGGCCGTGGCGACGGGGCGCGAGTCGGCCTCGCCCAGGCCGACGAGGTAGCGCTCGGCGGGAAATCGGGCGCTCGTGCCCTCGATCCATGAGGGTCGTCGTTCCTCCTGCACGCTCGAACAGGCGGCGGAGGAGAGCAGCACCAGGACGAGGCACGGGCCAAGACCGCGGACCCTGTTTGAACCGGGGTCGCCGCTCACGACAGGACCCTCTCGACGATGATCCGGGTCTCCCCGCGCCGAAGGGTCAGCGCTCGGCTCGAGTCCCGTTCCGTCCTGCCGCCGGCGACCCCGATCGGGCGCATCTGCAGGGTGTAGTCGCCGGGAGGCACCCAGACCCGTGCGATGTGGATTTCATCCGGCAAGGTTCGCCAGCTTCGCTTGTCGGCCTCCTCGCTGGCGATGGCCAGGCTCTTGAAGAGGAACCCGACCAGAAACGCCACGAGCCTGGCCTCGTCGTCCCGACCGGCTTCCTGCGCGCCGCGTGCCGCGCCCTCGGCGATCGCGAACTTGCTTGCGGCCCGCGCCACCGCCTTCACGGCGAGTGCCCCAAACCGGTCGTTCAAATTCTTCTCGGCGGTCGCGGTCAGGTTGGCCGTGAGCTGCGTCCTCGTCTGGATGGGTCCCGCGGGGCCGGAAAGGCTGACCTGGCTGTAGCTCACCTGCGTTTTTTGGGGAACCAGCTTCGGCAGGGCCACGCGAACGACACGGCCGCTGAGCCCGTAGAGAACGCTCTCGACGACACGGCGCTCGTCGGTATTCGCGCCCCCGGTCGCGCCTTTGGTGAGCAAGACCAGCTGGAGGGCGTCCAGGTCGATGGGTAAGTCGAGAAACTGGTCTTCCGTTCGCGGCGCGAGCCCATTATAGCTGATCACGATCACCTGCGCGAGGGCTTTGATCTCCGACCGGCGCTGCCAGGCCGTGTCGGGAAACTCGCGCCGATACTCGTCGTGCTCCTGACGAAGAGCCATCGCGTCGGTGATCCGGAGCAGGTCGACCTTCAGAGAGTCGGGAACGGGAGTCCGCAGCCAGGACTGCGCGGCCCGATAGGCCTCGTAGGCCTTGCGATAGGCGATGAACGCGTCGTTGAGGTCCCCCGCGCTCTCGTAGAGGATGCCGCTCAAATAGCGCGCGAAGGGATCCTCCCGATACTCGTCGGCCTCTCGTCGATCGGCCAGGACGTTCAGCCGATGATCGATGCGCCGGGCCTCGACGAGCGCCTCATCCCATTGGCCGAGGAGGGCATAGTTGAGCGCTTTGACGACGTTGACCCAGACCTGCTCGAACGGGGCCCCCTCGAAGGGCAGCGTCGTATCGTTGACGAGGAAGGCCACGACCTCCGTGGTGATCCGCCGGGTGTACAAATCCTCGATCCGGGCTTCGGCTCGCTCGAGATGCGTATTGCTGGCCTCGTAGTCACCCGCCAGGTGGAGCGTCATGCCCAGGTCCATGTCGTAGAGAACCTGGCTTTTCGAGCCGTACTCGTCCTCGGCCTTGCGGATGACCTCGGCGGCGCCCTGCGGGTCGCCCGCCGAGAGGTGCCGGTCCACAGCCGCATACCGGCTGAGGCCGCTGCCGCAACCGAACGTGCCGAGGGCCGCCCCGAGAAGCAGAGCAATCAAAAGGCGCTGTCCGACGAGACGTGATCCCCTCTCCGGTGCTGGAGCGCGGTGGATGGTAGGATTCAAGAGATTGGAGGTGAGTTAAAACAGCGTGCGTTTGCGCTCGATGACTTTCTTCAGCTTCTTCTGCCCGAACCATGACTTGACGTTGTTTTCCAGATCGATCATCTCCAGATCGACCTGGTAGAACACCGCCTTGGTGCCATCGGCCTCGTCCAGGATGGTCGAAATGTCGCCCTTCAACACGAAGTCGGCGCCGAGCTCTTTTCCGGGAGCCTTCTGGGTGTCTTCGCGCGCATGGGTGGCTTGCTCGAGGCGCTCCTGTCGAATCTCCTCCCGCTCCTCCCGGCCGGCGACGAACGTCACCTTGCCCGAATTGGTCAGCTCGCGTGAGAGATCGTTGACGAACGTACTCACGTCGATATGTTCGTGACTGCGATTGCGAACCGTTCCGACGACGACGACGGGCTTGCGCTTGGCGCGTTGCGTGTAGTCATCGAGCCACGGGCTGCCCAGCGCTTGCTTCACCATGGTCTCCGCCACCATGCGCGAGTCCGTATCGTTCCACCGGCCGCTGAGGTCCGTGACCACGCCCGGCTCGATGCGGGTGACGTTCTTGGCCGACCCGCACCCGACGAGGATCGCCAGGGCGCACAGCGTCAGCGGTATCGTGCCAAAGAAGGCGAAACGTTTCGACACCGACATGTCGTCAGACCATCCTTTCCACTGGTGACCTGGTCCGTCCTCACGTCTCGGCTTGAACGGGTGCCGCGCCTGCCTTCGGGCGGCGCCCTTCTTCCTGCTCGAGACGGTCGAAGAGCCGTTCCGCATTGTCACGGACATAGTCGCGCATCCGGCTGTCGAGCTCCTCCGCCTGGGCCAAGGCCTCCTTCACGTCCGCGAGCGAGAGCTTGGTCAGGACG
>JBFKNO010000054.1:0-13292 GCA_041629275.1 Nitrospiraceae bacterium | reverse complement strand
GACCCCGTGATCGGGATGCGATTCCTGGACTTCTCGGAGTATTTGCCGGACGGCGTCCTCGTCAAGGTCGACCGAGCCAGTATGGCCGCCGGACTCGAAGTCAGATGCCCGTTCCTCGACTCACAGGTCGTCGAGCTGGCCTGGCGCTTGCCGAACGCGATGCTGATGGATCGCAGCGGTGGAAAGCGAATCCTCCGGGAGGTGTTGTCACGATACGTTCCACGACAGCTATTCGAGCGTCCGAAGAGGGGGTTCGGTGCACCCGTGGGCGACTGGCTTCGCGGGCCCTTGCGGGAATGGGCTGAAGATCTGTTGGACGAGAAGCAACTCAGCGATCAGGGGTTGTTTCACCCACGAGCAGTCCGGCTCACCTGGCAGCAACACGTGACGGGCTTCAGAAACCAGGAGCACCTGCTGTGGAGCCTTCTCATGTTTCAAGCATGGAGTCGCGCCCGCGCCCCCCAGCATCCCGGCCCCGGTGACCGGAGTCGTATCCCTTACGCGGTGGTGTGCCCATGAGCTCACCGCCGACCGTCAGTGTGATCATCCCCGTTTATAATGGGGAACGGTACGTCGCGGATGCCATTGGCAGCATCCTTTCACAGAGCTTCAAGGATTTCGAGCTGATCCTGATCGACGACGCCTCGACCGACGGGAGCCTCGAAGTTCTTCGCTCGCACGATGACCCGCGTATCCGCATCGTGCGTAACGACGTCAACCTCGGCCTGGCGCGAACCCACAACCGCGGTCTCGACCTCGCAAGGGGACGCTACCTCGCCATGCTGGATCACGACGACTGGAGTGAGCCGGAGCGGCTGGCCAAGCAGGTCGCGTTTCTCGACCGGCATGAGGACCATGTACTGGTCGGTAGTTGGGCCGCGATCATGGACGCACAGGGCCGTATCCGCAGGCGACAAAAGCGGTATCCCCTCTGCGCCGAGGAGATTCAAGCCGGGTTGCTCTTCGGGTGTTGTGTGTTCCACCCCTCGATCACGGCACGGACGGACGTGATGCAGGCCTATCGCTACCGCGACCACTATGCCATCTGTGACGATTTTGATCTGTTTGTTCGTCTCGCCCGATCGCACAAGTTGGCCAATCTGCCGAGCGTGCTCGTCCGCCACAGACGACACGAGAGCCGGACCTCGGAAAGGAACGCGCATTTGAAGCAGGGCGAGAATGTCGCCATCTTCCGCGATCAGCTCGCCGAGCTCGGTGTTTCCTTGACCGAGCTCGATCTGGAGCGTCACTTTCTTCTCGGCCAGATGAAGACCCTCGGCTTTTGCCCCGACCGGGCGTACCTGGATTGGGCGGAAGACTGGCTCAGCCGGCTTCAAGCCGCCAACCGGCAACGTCTACGCTACTCGGAGCCAGCCTTCTCCTCCGCAGTGCGCAAGATGTGGCTGAAGGCATGCTGGCATGCGTCCGGCAATGTCGGATGGCCAGCGTGGAGGCGGTATTTCCACTCCAACCTCAGAGAAGGTGTCTGGTCGATCGTCGGAGAATCGCTTGCGAGCATGAGCTCTCGTCAAAAGCAAGGCGTCACGTAGAGCACAGACGATGGGCGTGAGTGAGGACATGAGGGAACCGAGCATCTCAATCGCCATGTGCACCTATAATGGGGCTCGCTACCTCCTAGAGCAATTGGAGAGCATCGAGGCCCAAACCATTGCTCCGGACGAGCTGGTCGTCTGCGATGATCTGTCAAGCGATCACACCTGTGATATTGTGAGAGCGGTTCAGGCACGGGCGCCGTTTCGTATTCATCTCCACATCAACGATCAGCGGCTCGGATCGACCAAGAACTTTGAGAAGGCGATTGGCCTGTGCAGCGGAGACGTCATCGCATTGTGCGACCAGGATGATGTCTGGCACAGGCACAAGCTGGAGCGACTCAAGGAGCAATTCGTCGAATCTGCGCATGTTGGCGCCGTGTTCTCAGACGCTGAGGTGGTCGACGAGGCGCTGCGGTCGACGGAACAGACACTGTGGAATTCCGTGAGATTCTCGCAGGTCGCGCAGGATCGTGTTCGTCAGGGGCATGCATTCGAAGAGCTGATCAAGTACAACATTGTGACCGGGGCCACCCTGGCATTTCGCGCACAGTACAAGCCTCTCGTCCTCCCCATCTCCGAGCTGTGGGTCCATGATGCCTGGATCGCGCTCCTGGTCGCCGCTGTCGGGAGGGTGGGGCTTGTCGAGGAGCCGCTCGTTCTCTACAGACAGCACGAGGCCAATCAGATCGGCAGCATCAGGAGCAGGAGAAGGAGATCGGCGGGATCTCCTGCTGAGATCTTTTCAGAGCGTGTCGGTCGCTTCAAGCGGCTCCATGAACGGCTCCTGAGTCGTGCCGCGCAATTTCGGTTGCGACCTGATGTGCTCCCGGAACTGAAGGCAAAAATCAAGCATCTCAAGGCACGGGGCGCGATGCCGGACAATCGACTTGGCCGCTTACCACTGGCCGTGCGGGAGTTATTGACCCTTCGCTACCATCGGTACGGCAGGGGCACGCGGAGCTTTACGAGTGACCTCTTTCGCACCGTGCCGAAAGCCGACCGGTCTTTCGAGGCGAAGACCAACGCGCCGACGTAACGCGAACCGCGCAGCCGTGATTGACTGAAGGTCAAGGTGCAGATCTGACCATGCGAATTCTTGTGACAGGCGGAGCCGGCTTCATCGGGTCCCACCTGGTCCGCCGCTTGCTGGGGCGAGCCGAGGACCAGGTCATCAACCTCGATGCCTTGCGTTATTCGGGAAACCTCGAGAACCTCTCCGACCTGGCTGGTGAGGCTCGATATAAGTTTGTGCATGGGGATATTACCGACGCAGAAGCCGTCGCGCGCGTGTTCAAGGATCACCGGGTAGAGGTCGTCGTCAACTGTGCGGCCGAGACCCACGTGGATCGCTCGTTGCTGGACCCGACGACCTTCGCTCAGACCGACGTAGTCGGAACCGGCTTGTTGCTGGAACATGCTCGCCGGGCCCGCGTCACACGGTTTCTGCAAGTCAGCACGGATGAGGTCTACGGGAGCGTGGAGACCGGCTTTTCTACGGAGGAGGACGTGCTCGCCCCGAGGAGCCCCTACTCGGCAAGCAAGGCCGGTGGGGACCTTCTCGTGCAGAGCTATTGGACCTCCTATGGCTTGCCGGTCCTCATCACCAGGGGCAGCAATACCTACGGGCCGAATCAGTATCCTGAGAAGATGATCCCTCTGTTCGTGACCAATGCCATCGAAAACCAGCCGATTCCCCTATACGGTGACGGCCTCTACAAGCGCGATTGGTTGTCAGTCTTCGATCATTGCGCTGCCATCGACCATGTCCTCCGACACGGCAAGCCCGGTACCATCTATAACGTGGGGGGCAACAACGAGCGTGAGAACCTCGTGGTGGCAGAGCAGATTCTCAAGATTCTCGACAAGCCGTCATCTCTGATCCGCTTCGTCGAGGACCGGCCCGGACATGATCGCCGGTATGCGGTTGAGACCAATCGTTTGAGGGGCTTGGGCTGGCAACCCTCCGTCGCGTTTGAGGAGGGCCTGCGGGCAACCGTCGAGTGGTATCGGGACCATGCCTCCTGGTGGCAGCGGATCAAGTCCGGCGACTTCAGGGCCTACTACGAACGAATGTACGAGAAGCGGCTCAGGGACGGCCGGCAGCACTCGGGAGCCAAGGGCTGACGATGCCGCCAGCTCGACTTATTACGGGAGCATGGGGTCGTTGACACACGAACCCGTTTGTCTGTGTAGCTGCAGCATCTCATGCTGCCGTCCGGGGCGCCATAAGATGGCGCAGCGACGCTCTCGTGGGAGCAGATGGCAAGATTAGATCGCCCCGAGTAATCACACAGGCTTCGAGGGGGTTCACCTAGGTTATGCGCGTCGTTTTGACGGGAGCGGATGGGCAGCTCGGACTCGAGCTGCAGCAGGTCCTGACCGGACACGAGGTCGTCTGTCTGTCCTGGCCCTCCTTCGACTTGCTTTCACCACGCTGCGAGGAGCAGGTGGGAGAGGCCCGCCCGGAGGTGGTCATCCACGCGGCCGCCTACACCGACGTGGACGGCGCCGAACGAGAGCCTGATCAAGCGATGGCCGTCAACGCGCTGGGGACGGAACGAGTCGCCAGGGCGGCGGCCGCTCGGCGAGCCCGCCTCGTCTATATCTCCACGGACTATGTGTTCGACGGCCGCAAGCGCGAGCCGTATGAGGAAGCGGACCGGCCCAACCCGTTGAACGTCTATGGAATGTCCAAGCTCGAGGGTGAACGAAGAGCCCTGTCCATCTGTCCGAGCGGCCTTGTCGTCCGCACGGCATGGCTCTACGGCATCGGAGGGAAAAATTTTGTCACGACCATCGCCAGGCTCGCGGCCGAGCGCTCCGAGCTCCGTGTCGTCGCGGATCAGCGCGGATGCCCCACCTACGCGCGGGACCTCGCGCCGGCGATCGCCTTTCTTCTCGAGGCAGACGTGAATGGTGTTGTTCACGTGACCGGAGCCGGCGAGTGCACCTGGCATGATTTTGCGACCGGCATTGTCTCCGAGCTCGGTCTTTCGACGAAGGTCACGCCCATCACGACGACGGAGGCCAACCGTCCTGCTCCGCGACCGGCCTACAGCGTGCTCTCGAACCGCAGGCTCAGCGGCCTGGGGCGTGCGATGCCGCACTGGAGCGACGGTCTCCGGCGATTCTTTGATGACTCGTGCCTGCGCAGCGGTGGCCCGGCCGTCGGACAATCGGCATGAACCTAGCATGAACGAGATCCAGGGGGGTTGTTAGGGATGAAAGGAATCATTCTCGCCGGCGGCTCAGTCTCCCGCCTTTACCCCATCACGCACGCCGTCTGTAAGCAGCTGCTGCCGGTGTATGACAAGCCCATGGTGTACTATCCCCTCTCGACCCTGATGCTGGCTGGCATTCGCGAGATTCTCGTCATCTCGACCCCTCACGACATCCCTCGGTTCGAGCACCTCCTCGACAACGGTAGGCAGTGGGGCCTGAACATCTCCTATGCCGTCCAGCCCGCGCCCGAGGGCATCGCGCAGGCCCTTCTGATCGGAGCCGGCTTCATCGGACATGACGCCTGTGCCCTGATCCTGGGTGACAACATTTTCTACGGTCATGATCTGTCCCGCGACCTTCAGCAGGCGTCCTCGGGCCATGAGGGCGCCACGGTCTTCGCCTATCCGGTCCACGACCCGGAACGGTACGGGGTCGTGGAGTTCGACCGAACGGGCCGCGCCATCAGTCTGGAAGAAAAGCCGGCTCGACCCAAATCGCGATACGCGGTCACCGGGCTGTATTTTTACGACAATACCGTCGTGGAGATCGCGAAGTCCTTGACGCCCTCGGCTCGAGGCGAGCTCGAGATCACGGATGTCAACCGCAGGTATCTCGCCCAGGGCAAGCTCAACGTGACGTTGCTCGGGCGCGGCATGGCCTGGCTCGATACGGGCACGTATGAATCGCTGCTGGAGGCGGCCCAATTCATCCAGACCATCGAAAAACGTCAGGGCCTGAAGGTCGCAAGCCCCGAGGAGATCGCGTATCGCATGGGCTACGTCGACGGGGCCCAGCTCGAGGCACTGGCTCAGAAGCTCAGGAACAACGGCTACGGGCAATACCTGCTCAATGTCCTCCACGAGAGAACGTGAGCATGAAGGTCATTCCGACGGAGATTCCAGACGTCCTGATTCTCGAGCCAACCGTGCACGAGGACGCACGCGGGTTCTTCTATGAAAGCTTCAATTCAAAGACGTTCTCGCAACGGACCGGGCTCGATCCTGTCTTCGTGCAAGACAATCATTCGCGATCAGCACGACACGTGCTCCGTGGGCTGCATTATCAGATCCGACAACCCCAGGCAAAGTTGGTTCGCGTCATTGCAGGAGAGGTGTTCGACGTGGCGGTGGATCTCCGTCCAAGCTCCCCGAGCTTCGGACGCTGGGTCGGCGTCACTCTGTCGGCCGCGAACAAGCGCCAAGTCTGGGTGCCGGTCGGCTTCGCGCACGGGTTTCTGGTCCTGAGCGACGAGGCCGAGTGCCTGTACAAGACCACCGACTACTGGTCGCCGCAGGACGAGCGCTGCCTGATCTGGAATGATCCCGATGTGGCCATTCAGTGGCCGGTCACGGGCGAGCCGGTCGTCTCAGGCAAGGATAGTAAGGGGATACGTCTGAAAGAGGCGGAACTGTTCGAGTAGCTTCCGATGGATGAATTGTCTTTTCGGAAAGCATCGAAGTGCTTCAATTTGACGATCATCGCCGGGGCGCAAGCGGGGACCGGCTTGGGAGCTGGTATCTTTACGCAGGAGGCGGCTTCAGGCTAAGGTCGAGAATATGGTGAGAGCCTTGACAGCGGTAAAGAGGAGTGATATCCGAAGAAGACAGTCAGAGAAGCAGCGGCCGGCAAATCGGCTTCTCTTTGGCCCTCTTGCACCAGGAACCCTTTTCAACTCCATCATCACCAGGGCCGGTTTACGGTCACGGTTTCCCGGTGACCGTGCATGCAGTGATGGTCGCATTCCATGTGCCCGTGCGAGTATCAGACGAGTGGCTGGACCCATGATCCGAGGAGCCGGCCCTCAAGGGACAAACGGTGGTCTCATGGGTCCACGAGGACGGAACCGAAATTCCCAGATTTCTGCGAGATGACCCAACAACGACGGGAGTCAATATGAAAAAGCGCATCCTTTTCTTCCGCCCCCGGAAGGACTCGGATTTCAATCCCATACCCCAGATCGGTCTCGGCATCCTGGCTCGTATTCTCCGCCAAGCCGGCCACGAAGTCGTGGTCTGCGACCACCTGCTCTTCATCAAGCGAGAAGCGCCGAGCGTCGAGCACCTGATGGAGACGGTGCGCCCGGATGTCGTGGGCCTGACCACCTTCACTTCGACCATGACCGAAGCGCGCCAAATCATGAAGCGTGTGCGAGCCATGCGGCCCGATGTTCCGATCATCGTGGGAGGGCCGCATACATCGATTCACACTGCCGATCTGCAGCGGGAGCCCGACATTGACTATATCGTGACGGGGGAAGCCGAGTCGGTCATTCTCAACCTCGTCGAAACGGCGGTGCGGCAACCCAGCCCCCAGGTTGTCCCCGGCGCCGCCTCCGACGTGTTAACCATTCCGTGGCCAGATTTCACCGCCTTTCTGGGTCTTGATGGCATCGAGGAATACCCGCTCGAAACGAGCCGCGGCTGTCCGTTCCGGTGCAACTTCTGCTCCGTCCCTCTTATCAGCAGTAAGAAATGGAGGCGGAGGGAGATCAGCAGCTGCGTGGACGAAGTCGAGGCCGCCAAGGCCGTCCTGCCGAATCTCAGGGGTGTGGTGGTTGTCGACGACGTGCCTACGATCAACCTCAAGCGCTTCAAGGAGTTCCTTCGCGCCTACATCGACCGCGATCTGGGCTTGCCACTGCACATCGATAACATCCGAGCCGATGAGATCGACCGCGAGTTCGTGGTGCTCGCCAAGCAGGCGGGTGTGACGCGCATTTGTATCGCGGTCGAGCATGGGAACCCTGAGGTCCTTAAAATGGTGGATAAGGGGGAGACACACGAGGACATCGTTCGAGCGGCCGAACTGATTCGTGGAGAGGGGCTGCATCTGGAGTGCTGCTTCATCGTCGGACTGCCGCTGGATACCCTGGAGCGAACCAAAGATTCGATCGCTTTCGCCAAGCAGCTGAAGGCTCGCTATATCTTCTGGAACATGGCGCACCCGATGCCCGGCACCACGATGTACAATTGGTTCAAAGAGAAGAATGCGACGTTCTACTATGATGAGGATTACACGTCCTTCGCCTATCACACCGTGCGCTGCGAGGACCCTATCGTGGAAACCCCTGAGTTCACTCGGGAGGAACGTCGGAAAGCCTATTTCCTGGCCGTGATTTCGACCGACCAGTTCAAGCTGAACCGTGACCTCTGGCCATTCGTGCAGGGGGTTGTCCGATACGGTTACTATGGCGAAGGTGCCCGCGCGGTGGGCCGATTCCTCGTCAGACGCGGCTCGCGGCTGTTGCAGAAAGGTTTGAAGCGGAAGCGCGTGTCGGCGAGCAGCGCGAAACCTAGCTGGGGCATGGACGCGCCGGTCCCGACTCGGGAGAGTGGGTCACTGAGGGATCACCATATCTCCCAGTAAGGGTGTCCAGCATTCCTTTCAGCCGGGTCGTTGCTGCGACGACTGCGCTCTGCATGCCCGCCGGCTGGAGGCCGCATGACACGACCCGCTTGGCGTTTTGTCCGCAGCCCCGCCCGTGGGATCTTCGTCGCCGACGCTGAGCAACTGATGTCGGTGCCGTAGTGGATTCCGACCGGTGGGCGTTCCGACGTGAGAGGAGTGAGGCAAGTAGTCTGTGGGCTATCAGAGTGCTTCGGTTTTGCCCGTCAATGTGTTGATGACCGGCATCCCCCTCATCGCTGCCAATCGGTCTTCCCCGTGAAGAAACGACAAATTCCCTCTCCCGTCGAGACTCTCGCGCACATGTGACATCGTGAAGGCTTCACGCACGCTGATTTCGCGAACACGGTCGCAGAGGAGATCGTTTCGAACAAAAAACGCGTTGATGCCAGCCTTGTTCGTGCCGACGAGCGCGTAGCCTCTGCTTTTTGCAAGCGAGGCAAGGGCTGGGAGGGACGCGCCGAAGTACAGGTTGGTATAGTGCTTTTGCGTCCTGGAGAATCGAGCATCGTAGGGGACCGAGATGGAGCGCTCGCAACCGAATACAGCGTTGTATTCGACAACCAGGATTCTCGGGGAAAAATTGGTTATTTCGGAAAGAATCCAATAGTCGACGCCGTCCAAGTCAATCGAGAGCAGCCCGAGGTCCTCCTCGAAACCGCTTTCGGCAAGCAAGTCCTTGATGTTGTCTCGTGTTATAAAAGCCTGCCTGGCCTGCAGATCGAACATGAAGAAAAAATAGGCTTTTCGCAGACGTTTGATGTTCTCATGCGAACCGTCCAGGACAAACCCCCTCCAATTGTCTTTCACCATCAGAAACCTCGTGTTTGATTCCAGGTAGTCCTCAATCCCGAACTCAATGAACGTCTTGTGCCGTATCGGGACGTGGGACACAAGGTACTGAATAATACCGTCCTCGCCACTCTGGGAAAACACCTTGAACTCGTAATCCTGGAGTGACCTCGCGCTTTTCCCGCGAAAGAGCTCCGACAAGATCACGCCATGAGTGATCTTGATCTCATCCAGCGAGCGTTGCTGTTTGCGAATGAGACGACGCAGCCTACCAAAAGGCCGGATCGCTCTCCACAGTCGTTTGAGCTTCTGTATGATCATGGAAGGCGGGCTCGTGTTGTCACCTACTGAACGTCGCCATCTTGGCCAGGCGCTCTCACTCGGTGTCGCCAGTAGAATAAGGCATTTGGGCAGCTCCGCCCTGAACAGAGGCTCGGCTTTCACGGCGTGCCAGGGCCAGAAAAGTTGGGCTCAGGCTTTTCTCAAAAGCGTCCACTGAGAGCGATTGTCGTGCCTTGATCAATGCGTTTTCACCCAGTCGGCGGCGAAACGTTTGATCCTTTTCCAGGCGTCGTAGCAGATCGGTCGCCGCATCCAAATCAGGCTCCGCCCAGACCTGGTCATGCTCCTCATAGATCCCTTGGGGGTCACGGACCGGCACCAACTGGTACGGTACGAGCGCCGCGCTTCCGGCATCCATGAAGTCCATGTTTCCGGACCAGCCCGTAGCGACCACTGGCTTCGCAGCGAGCATTGCCTGAGCGGGTACCAGGCCAATGCCCTCGGACCGATGAAGCGATAAGACCGCATCGACGCCCGCTATCAGGGCTCCCATCTCCTCCGCGGACAACCTCTCGACGAGGAGTCGAATATTCGCCGCCGTCTGGATTTCGGACTTGAGCTCATTGAAGGAATCAGGGCGAAACTCCGGGTCGGTCACTTTGACGAGGAGCACTGCGGCTCGGCTGTCACCGAACGCTCGGCGAAATGCACGTACCGCACCGATAGGGTTCTTGCGCGCCTGACTGGATCGCATGTCGTAGGTGCACAACACGACGAACGTGTCATCGGGAATCTGAAGCGCACGGCGATCCCATGCCTCGCCTTCGTAGGGTCGCACAGGACAGGGGACAACGAACACGGGTTTCTTGGTTTCCGAGCGGATCGCTTCCGCGCAGAACCGGCTGGGGGCCCAGATCTCATGAAGCTGATGCAGGGCGCCACGCCAGCTCGCGGGTATGCGCTCTAGTTCCCAAACCCAGCAGCCGATGAGGAGACGACCTCCCGTCTTTTGTCGCCCGAGCAAGGCAAGAGTACGATCGAACTCAGGGGGCTTCACGTGAAGGAGCATCGGCCCCAGCTCTTCAACGGCTCTCGACTCCTCCGAGTCGATCTTGATGATGTTCACGCTCTCCCGACGGAATAAGTGGCTGACGTCGAAGGGGCGAGCAGGGAAGCCCAAGTCGCGCAAGGCCGCAAGATTCAGACGCGCGAACTCACCCATCCCGATGGGTGTTCTCAACAATCCCACGACTATGGGCGGGCCGGACCCGGGATGAGCTGCGGGGACAATGTTTCTCGCCTTCAGTCGGTAATAGGCGTTCCGAACACGGGCTCTCAGGGTACGGAGAGGTGAACACTTGGCCATCAGCCTACCGACCACCTACGGGAAACGGCTGCGCGTCACCAAGCCACTCTGCGTAGGGACCTCTTACGATGCAAGGCCTAAGGCCTTGAATGGATGGCGAAGGATTGTTCACGTGACAGGTTGCAAACAAATTGGCTGCAGGGAACGCCACTCGCCCGCCCGGTGGGAACTGCCTTGTGACGGACCCATGCATTTCAAGCATAGTGCCCCTCGAAGTGTATGCGAGCCTCATCCTCCTCCATCTGATACTGATCCTTGTGCAACAGTGAAGGATGCCCCCCGCCTCTACTCTTGTCCCCGGCCCACGCATGTGTACAATACTGGCTGATATCCACATGGCGAAATCTATGGCCCCGGTTGCACAGCATGTGAAACCATCGCACACCGACGTCCAGCCATTCATCCGATCCCATCGGAACCACAAGTCCATCGGGAATGCTGAGCGGTCGAAGCGTTTTGACATCAATAAGGCATGAGAACTCATTCAAGCGGCATTCCGGAAGCGGCCATGGTTGTCGGGCGTCGAAAACGACCTGCGAGCTGCCCACAAGCTTCGACAATCCTGCCCAGATCCTCGCAGCCATACCAAATGCCTTCGGCCTCGGCTCTCGAACGAGCGGAAACTTCGATACGAGCTGTTTGATCTCAGCGACACTCGGTCTGTAATCATAAAACCGATCGCTCCCACATTTGCCGGCTTTTGCTGCAGGGCAATTCCAGCACTGCCCAATCTGGCCCACGCCAACATGACCCTGTATCTGCTCGAGAAAGACCGACACGATGTCCTTCTCGTACAGAATGTCATTGTGTGTGATGAGAAGAAACTGCTTGTCAGTGGCTTCGAATCCATATTGGTAACGAATAGACTGGCGGTAGCCCTGATTCATATAGAGACGAGGATCCACATCACCGCACCATATGTGATAGTCCGGCACGTGAACGATCAAGCGGTCCTTGATCTTGTCCAGCAACTGAAGAACGAGCTCCGCATCTCGTTCATGGGGTTGGACGCGTTCAATATTAAGGTAGATGCGGTCTATGTGCTTGTGCGATTGCTCCAGCAGTGAATACACGGTCACCGCCGTATTGTAAGGCTTGCCATACATATTGATCGCGACGTCTACACGGTTGTCTTCCCATCTCCCCATTCCCAATCCTCAATCCCCGGTGGATCCCAGTCTGTGATTCTTATGAGAGTCTGCTGGTGAGAACGTGTTCAGCTGCCGCTCCGGATCAAGCCTGATTGTTGGCTCTGACCACAGTAGCTCATGCCTCGAACCAAGGCAAGTGACGGCGTGATAGTCGCGCTGGATACTTTCGAAGCCAACTCGAGCATTCGCTCATTGCGGCACCCAAGGAAGAGAACTTAGCTCCCTCCCGAGCGCGATTCCAACGATTGCAATCTATCCAGCCCAAAGAAACGCTCAGAACATTTGCTCTTAACTAGACGCGATGGTATATAGGTTTTCCCTTGCCAGTGACCCATTGTCCAAACGATTGCGCGAAGGTCAACCATTGACATGAAAAGCAGGCGAGCTTTGCACATGGCGCTGTTCGTCGGGTTGCTGCTGCTTGCGATCGGCAACGTCGCCGTCCTGTTGAGTCACATCTCACATTGGGACAGATTTTACGGTCGCCGAACGACCTACAGCGTCGAAATCCTGTACTACGGCTACGCCGTGTTCATCCTGGCGTTATGGCCGGTTGCCTGGTGGCTGCGTCGGCTGTGGCGCGACGGCTGGTCTGCTTTCGCACAGGTCCGTTCGTGGCTTCCGATGAGAGTCTTGGTCTACTGCATGTTCCTCGCGATTGGCGTGACCTCAATCGCCTCGGCTCTGGGTCTGTTCGAGTTCAGTGAGTTCCTGACGCGTGCGTTTTTCATGAGCACCCTGGTCGCCTGCCTTGGGGTGTGGGCGTTGTTCACCCTCGCGCTCCCCGACATCAGCGTCGAAAACCTTTCCTCGCCCTGGCGTTATGTGGATCTGGCCTTGATGAACGTGGTCCTCACCCTCCTGCTGCTGGAGGGGGCCATCACCCTCTGGGCGCATTATGGGCCACCGAACATGGCGATCGAGGCTGCCTCGAGCGGGGCCAACGTGGAGTGGCACAGGCCGGAGCCGCATCGTCCGTTTTTCAACTTCACCCTCAACAGCGGCGGTTATAACGACACCGAGTTTTTCCGGGCCACGGATCGGGATCTCGTGGTGGCCCTGCTCTCCGACTCGTTCGGGCTGGGCATCGTTCCGTACGCCTATAACTTTGCGACGATTGCGGAGCAGGGGCTGCAAGAGGCCTTGGGCGATCGGTACGAACGTGTGGCGATCCACAACTTCGGCATCCCCGGAAACAACATGCCGGAGTACGCCTTTCTGCTCCACAGTGAGGCCCTACAGACGAACCCGCGCTACGTCATTCTTTGCGTGTTCGTCAGCAACGATATGCGCACGATCGAGAAGTTCAAGCACTACCTGTTTCAGCATTGGCGCATCCTGGTGTTGGCTCAGCGGCTCTTCACGTTCCACGAGGAAGTCCCCAAAGGCGGCAATGTCTTGAAGATTGGAAAGCCTGAGGAGAACGAGGGCCTGGTTCCGGAGCACGTCCTCGACCCGGAGAAAGAGCCTCCGACCTTCTCTGAGGAGGCGTTTTTCAGTATCGAAAGCCGACGCTTC
>JBFKNO010000053.1:0-13346 GCA_041629275.1 Nitrospiraceae bacterium | reverse complement strand
GGAGGTAGTCAAATGCAGTCGTGAGTTTTAAGTTTTGAGTTCTTAGTTCTGAGTGGTCTGGGTTTTAACGTAAAACTGATCACTTAACACTCAGCACTTTGCGATCTACCCCACCTTACCTTCCGCCTCCGCTGAAGCTTCCGCCTTCGCCAAGGCTTCGGCGGACAAGTCGGCGGACAGGCCCTTTACAAAGGGAAGGCAGAAAAGGGCACCGTCCTTACCAAGCAACAGAGGGTCTCGAGATGATCGAAGAGGTAACCGACGACACGTTCGACCGGGTCGTGGCACAAGCGCCGGTCCCGGTCCTGGTCGAGTTTTGGCAACCCGGGTGCGGAAGCTGTCGCGCCTTGCTGAAGGAGCTCGCGGAGATCCAGGCGGAATGCGGAGAGCGTCTGATGATCCTGAAGATGAACGTCGAGGAGAATTATCAGATTCCGGCCGAGCTGGAGATTTCGTCGCTCCCAGCTCTGGCACTCTATCGCAACGGGGAGTTCGAACGCTTCATCGGCGGGATCGGCAAGAAAGCCGACATCATGAAACAACTCGGATTCGCAGACAGCCGCTAGCAGGTCGCACAGAGACGGCTGTTTCCGACTCTTACCCCTTACCCCTCACTCCTGACCCCTGACGCTTCTTTACAGCTTTCTCCACATCCGTCCATCCGTTTCGATGAGCCGATCGGCTTCGACAGGCCCCCAAGTCCCGATCCGGTACTCGGGCAGCCACTTGACGCCGGCCTCCCGCCAGCCCTCGAGGATCGGCGTGATCCAAGCCCAGGACGCCTCGACCGCATCGCGCCGCATGAAGAGCGAGGCGTCGCCCGCCATCACGTCGAGCAGCAGCCGCTCGTAGGCCTCGGGCGACTGCCCGCTGAAGGCTTCGCCGTACTTGAAATTCATCTCGACGGGGTTGGTTTGAGCCTTGGACCCGGGGACCTTGGAAACGATCCGCAGGGACAGCCCCTCCTCGGGCTGGATGCGCAGCGCCAGCACGTTGGGAGCTTGCGGCGCGGCCGGATTGGCATTGAAGAGAATCTGCGGGATCTCCCTGAACTGTACGGCGACTTCGCTCGCCCGCTTCGTCATCGCCTTACCGGTTCTCAGGTAGAAGGGCACACCGGCCCAGCGCCAATTCTCGACGAAGAGCTTCAGCGCGACATAGGTCTCCGTCGTCGAATCCGGCGCGACGCCCGTCTCGCGACGGTAGCCGGGCATGTCCGCGCTCTTGTCCTTCCCATGCGTGTACTGCCCCCGTACCGTAAATCGCTCGACGTCCTGCCCTGCGATCGGCTTGAGGCAGCGCAACACGTCGATGCGCGCGTTCCGCACGACGTCCGGCTCCAGCGAATAGGGAGGCTCCATCGCCACGAGGCACAACAACTGAAGGATGTGGTTCTGGACCATGTCCCGCAGGGCGCCTGATTCCTCATAGTACGCCGCGCGGGTCCCCACGCCCTCCGCCTCGCTCACCGTGATCTGCACGTGGTCGATGTACTTGTGGTTCCAAATGGGCTCGAAGAGGCTGTTCGCGAACCGGATGACCATCAGGTTCTGGACGGTTTCCTTGCCCAGGTAATGGTCGATCCTGAAGATCTGCGACTCGGCGAATACCTTGCCGATCACGGCATTGATCTGTTTGGCGGACTCCAGATCGTGGCCGATCGGTTTCTCCACGATCACCCGCGAGAAGATGCGGCCGTTCGGGGGGCTCACGAGGCCCGCCGCATTGAGGCCCTCACAGGCCTGGGCAAAGCTGTTGGGGGGGATCGCCAGGTAGAAGATCCGGTTGTTGGGCAGCTTCAGGTCCGCCTCGATCTGTTCGAGGCGCGCCCGGATCTGTTCATAGGTCTTCGGTTCGTCGATGGCGCCCGACTGGAAGAACAGGTGCCGCTCGAAATCATCCCACGTGCCCCGATCGAGCTCGCGGCGAGAGTGCTCCTCGATCCCCTTCCGGCAGACCTCTCGAAAGTCGTCGTCGCTGAAGGGTTTCCGTCCCAGGCCCAGGACCGCAAAGTTGGAGGGGAGCACCTTGTCCAACAGGAGGTTGTACACCGCCGGGACCAACTTGCGGCGGGCGAGGTCGCCGGACCCGCCGAAAATGACCAGGGTGCACGGCTCGGGCTGAAGGCTCCGGACCGTGTCGACGACCGATGCAAGCGTGACCCCGGGCTGCGGCATATGTCACCTCTTGGTGAGACCTCGCGTCAGCGGAGGGAACGAACGTGACTGTCAAACGCGCCGGCGTCAACCCACGCGCGGCGGATGGGGAATGCCTTTAAATATGAGATCAGCGAGCCGATGTCCGAGATCGAGACGCTCGGCAAGCGTCGGGGCGGCTAGGAACTGCGTGAGCCCCTCACCGACAGCCGGCTCCCTGGACATGACGAATCGTACCGTGTCTGCCGGTGAGGTCAACCAAAACCCTCTTAGCCGAAAGAAGGCCTGGAGGGCGTCGTCCGTGAACAGCGCCAGCACGTAACCGGCGGCGGCAGGGTTGCTCTCGAGGTCCTGCGCCTTTCCCAGCCAGTGCAGGCACTGCGCCTTCACTCTGATCTTTTCATTCAGCGTGAGGGGAGGCGGACCCTGCCGGAATCGCTGGATCGCTTTGTCGATCAGCTTGGTGCCGGTGGCGTCGAGCTCGAACAGCACGCGTCCCTTCCGGAGGATCGGCGGCAGCCGAGGCGCATAGGGCAGCTCCCGCTCGATCATCTTCTGGCCCCTATAGCGGATCTCCACGAGGCGGTCGGCGATGCGAATCACTTCCTCTTTTTCGTCGTCCCCTTTGAGGACGGCGATCAGATCGATGTCGCTATGGGGGGTCAGGACGCGCCGGGCTCCGGACCCCACGAGGAGGACCGCCAGGAGGTCCCCGCCGCGTTGCGCCCGCACGTGACGCAGCGCGGCGCTCAGCACGGCATCGAGACCGGGCGTTTCTTCGTGATACGGCTAGGGAGCAGGGTCGGGAACGTCGAGCAGCTCGGCCTGCAGCTCGTCCCGGGTCGGCAACGTGGGGTCTGATTCGCAGGATTGGTCTGTGGAGATGGGATCCGTCATGGACATGCCCAACCAGCCTGGGGAAAGATGCGCCCGCTCAGTGAGGAGCGAACGGTCTCAGTTGGGGCTCCAGGGACTCCAGCCACCGGTCGAATGGCGTGTCGGCATCGACGACGATCTCGATCTTCCCATTTGGCAGCTTCTGGACCGAGCCCGGACTCGACGTCGAGAGTGGAATCTCGACCCACTCTCGATTGAATCCGAGCTGGTCGGTCAACGTCAGAATTTCATTGATCTGCGTGAAGGAGACGGCGTCCGCCATCAGGCTCCCTGAATGCCCGCCAACCGTGATCATTCTAAGGGCGGGCGCAATGGCTGTCAATGAGAGGTCCGCGCCGAGGCGAGACCCTGTTCAGCGCGCGAGCGCGCGCCGGAAGATCTCGCCCGCACGTTCGATGTCGCTCTTGCCGACATCGAGGTGGGTCACCGCGCGGAACGTCCGCCCGCCGAGGCAATTGATGAGCACGCCTTCCGCCCTCAGCGCCTTGACGATGTCGCTGCCCGATAGCCGCGACTCCGGCACGTCGAACATGACGATGTTCGTCTGCACCGCGTCGGCATCGACCTCAACCCCGGGAATCTGTTTGATCACCGACGCGAGCAGGCGCGCATGCTGGTGGTCATCCTTGAGCCGATCAATGTTGTGCTCGAGCGCAAAAATCCCGGCCGCCGCCAGGATGCCGGCCTGGCGCATGGCCCCCCCGTACATCCGTCGGAACCGTCGCAACGACTCCATCAAAGACATGTTGTCGGTGACGATCATCGACCCGACCGGGGCGCCGAGGCCCTTGGAGAGACAGAAGGAGACCGTGTCGAAAGACCGCGCGTAGTCGGCGGCCGACACGTCGGTGGCGACCACGGCGTTGAACAGCCGTGCCCCGTCCAGGTGCATGGGCAGTCCGTGGCGACGGGCGACCTCATGAATGCGGACGACGGTCTCGATCGGATAGATCGTCCCGCCGCCGGCATTGTGCGTGTTCTCGAGCCAGATCAACCCGGTTTGGACGGTATGGGCATCCCTGGGCCGGATCGCCGCCTCGACCTGTTCGGGCGTGAGCAGGCCGCGGCGCCCCTCGAGCCAATGAAATTGCGCCCCCGACAGCGCGGCGCCGGCCCCTTGCTCGTAGCGGATCACGTGCGACCGGCCGTCCACGATCACTTCCCGCCCGGGCTGTGTCTGCACGCGCAGGGACAATTGGTTGGCCATCGTCCCGGACGGGACGAAGAGCGCGGCCGCTTTGCCGAGGAGGGCCGCCGCCATCTCTTGCAGCCGGTTGACCGTCGGATCCTCCCCGTACACGTCATCCCCCACGATCGCCCGCGCCATGGCGTCGCGCATCGCGTCGGAAGGTTTGGTGACGGTATCGCTGCGGAGGTCGATCATGAACCCGCTCCACGCACAAAGGGACAGTCGACGCGCATCATACGGAACCCGGTCGTCCGGTGACAAGCCGGGCGGGGTGGTTTCCGGCCAACAACCGGCGCGTCGTAGCTGCGCCATCTCATGGCGCCGTGCCGCAGGCAGCATGAGATGCTGCCGCTACAGTCAGCGGGCCTGCCGTGGGGCGACGAGGCCTCGGAGGAAAGCCCCAAGGCATCTTCGATAAAGCCGGAGCAGGCCGCTGGCGAAGCACGGACGTCGCATGATAACATCCGTCGCTTCGCCACTCGTGCTGAACCTGAGCGTCCCGGAGAAAACCCATGGTTGAACTTCCCATCAAGCTCTATGTCGAGAAGCTCTTGAAGACGGCCCGCGCCGCGGCCCGGCCGCTCTCGTATCTGGATGGCCCGATCAAGACACAGACGCTGTTGTCGTTCGCCCAGCGTCTCGAGGATCAGGAAGAGACCATCCTGGAGGCCAACCGGCAGGACGTCGACCAGGTCGGCAAGAGTCTCGAGGGGGAAGGCCATCGCGACCGGGTCAGGGAGGCCGTCGAGCGGGTCACTCTCACGTCCGAGGACGTGCAGGAGATGGCCGCCAGCGTCCGGCACATCGCGGAGTTGCCTGATCCGGTCGGCGAGACGCCCCACATGTGGACGCGTCCCAACGGCATGCTGGTGAGCCGCGTCCGCGTGCCCATCGGCGTGATCGCGGTGATCTCGGACTTCGGCCCCCCTGTTGCAGTGGAATCGCTCAGTCTCTGCTTGAAGTCCGGGAACGTCTGCGTGCTGCGAACGCATCCGGACTGGAGCCATACCAACCAGGTGATCTTTTCGCTGTTCCGGGAAGCGCTCGAGGAGGGCGGGGTCCCATCCGGCGCCGTCACGCTCATCGACCGGCCGGAGCGGGAGGCCGCGCTGGAGCTGCTCAAGGTCCCGAAGCTCGTGGACGCCGTCATTCCCCGCGGCGCGGCGGGCCTGAAAAAGATCGTGACGGACCAGGCCCGCATGCCCGTACTCTGCAACGATGCCGGCGTCTGCTCGATCTACGTGGACGGGGATGCCGATCTCCCGATGGCCCAGAATATCGTCGCCAACTCCAAGGCGCAGCGCACGACCGCACCCAACTCGGTCGACACGCTCCTCGTCCACAAGAACATCGCGCGACCCCTGCTGCCGGGGCTGACGCGCCGGATGCTGGATGACTACAAAGTCGAGGTCCGCGGCTGCCCGGAGACCATGGCGCTGACGGGGACGTTCGAGCTGCCGTCCTACAAGTCCACGGTCGCGGCCACCGACGCGGACTGGGGCCAGCAGTTTCTCGCGCCCATCCTCGCGGTGAAGGTGGTCGACGACATGGACGAGGCCCTGGACCACATCGCGCAGTACGGTCCCGCGCAGACCGTGTCGATCGTGACCCGCGACTACGCCACCGCGATGCGGTTCACCCAGCAGGTGGACGCGAGCACCGTCGGCGTCAACGCGTCGACACGACTCAGCGATTCGCTCGAATTCGGACAGGGCGGACAGATGGGCCTCAGCACGGCGCGCGTGCATGCCAGGGGACCGGTGGCCTTGGAAGAGCTCACCTGCGAGAAATACGTGATCCTCGGCACGGGGCAACTGCGCCAACCCCATCCCGTCCCGGTGGTCTACGAAGACGCCATCATGCTCAAAAAGGGGATGGGCTGAAGAAGCGAGGAACGAGGAGCGAGGAACGATGAACAGGGGAGTGAGCTTCCTCCCACTCTTTGCTCATCGTTCCTCGCTCCGCGCTCCTCGCTGATACGTGACGGACCTGAAGGAACTTCAGACCGCTCTTGAACGCCACCTCGCCTGGTGGGGCCTCCGGCACCTCGCCTCGGACGAGCGCTATGACGAATGGCAGCGCCGGGCCCTGACCCCGCAGCAGCGCGCCCGTCTGACTCAACTGGCCGAGGCCAAACGCCGCTCACAATCGGCCGGCGACGACATCGCGTTTTACGACGCGTCCGTCGATCCCGCCGTCCTGCCCGTCCTCTACAGTCAGCGCCATGCCTTCTACGTCGCTGTTGGGGCAGCGATGGGTGATCGCCTCGGCCCCGCGCAACGTATCCTGGATCTCGGCTGCGGTCCGGGCATCCTGACGACCTTTTACGCGGCCAGGTATCCCGACCGCCGGTTCCTCGGGCTGGATCGATCGCGCTCCTGCATAGAAATCGCACGCCAACGGGCCTCGTCTTTGCAACTGACGAACCTCGAATTTGTCTGCACGGATCTGACGACATGGACTCCCGAAGCCCCGGTGGACCTGATCCTCTCCGCGCAGGCGCTCTTCCAGGCGGAGCAGGATCCAGGGGTGCCGAGCCGATCCTGGCAGACCTTCGAACGTCCGCCTGATCGGGAGCAGCAGCGGGCCTTCGAGCAACGGACCGGGCTTGGCGAGCGGCTCGACCGACTGCCCGAGCTCCTGGCCTCGAACGGGCGCCTGGTGCTCTTCGAGAAGACCGGACACCTGGCCCGGCGCGTGCCGTTCCAACGAGCGCTGGCCGGACGCGGCTTCTGTCTGCTGGAACCGCCCGTTCCGGTCCCCTACACCCTGGGAGAGGAGGCCGTGGACGCCGACCTCCTGTACGTGCTCGGGAGGGGAGCCGCAGGGACCCGGACCGAGAGCCCGGCTTCCTGGCCGGAGACACCGCTGATCCCGCTGCGGCATGAGGTCTCGATCCGTCAGGGTGCAGCCGCAACCGATACCTGGGCCCGGCTGCCCGACAAGCGGGTCGCCGCATCGCCCCCTCCGCAAGAAGCGAGGGGCGGGGACCGGACCGCCGAGCTCGGGCACGCGGCCGCGTCTCTGGCCTACCTGTCCATGACGGGTGGGGCATCCCCCCCGATGCTCCTGGTTGCCAGCTTGCGCGCACAGCCTTTCCTGGCCTCCCTTTATCATCAGGTGTCGACACCCGGCGCCGATCCCCGGGTTGTGCTCACCGAGGCGTTGGGGCCAGCCGCCATGCAACAGGCGGAGGAAGATCCCGCCGAGGCCCCGCTATACGAAAATCACACGGCGGCGGCTCAAGCCGTCTGGGAGGCGTTGCCGGACAGAACCGTCGCGAAACAGGCGGATGCGGCGGAGGCGGGCGGCCGCCAGTTTCATCTCGAGCTTGGGACCTCGGGCAGCCTGGTCTTCGTGTATTGCGCCAATACCCTCGATCAGCGCCAGCTCGTCGTCATGGATTTGCCACGACGCGCCCTCTTGGAGGCGTATTACGGCGAGCTGGTCGAGGCGAACCGTTCCGTGCTCGACGCGTCATCGTGAGCACAGGGGACTGGCTCCGCCGTGGGGACTGGATCCGCCGTCTGCGGCGGTGCCTGTCCCCATTATCCTCCGCAGCGCCTGTCCCCATTACCCACTGTCCCTCACTTGACCCTGCCTCTCGGAGCCGCATAGAATGGGCAGCCCCCTAGGGTCCGGCTGGGGTGTCGACGCCGGCCGGGGCTCATCGCTTTTTACCCGGAGCTTCGCGGCATGAAAATCGAGTATTCCAAAGGCACTCGGGCAAGTTCCGACCTCGTTCAGATACATCGGCAAAAGTCCGAGGCGGCCAGCGGGCGCAAGATGAAGGTCATGCTCATCTTTCCCCCCGACTGGTACCCCTCCGAGCCCTACCTCAGCCTCCCCACCCTGACCGCTGTCCTCCGCGCCGCAGGTCATCACGTCGCCCAAAAGGACGTCAATCTGGAGATGTACGACTGGTTCTTCAGTGAAGACTTCCTGAAGCGCGTGTTGCGGCGGGTGCCCCAGCAGCTGGACCGGCTCCGGAAGCTGGCCAAACGGCGCGACCTGGAGGAGTGGGAGCAGGACCTGCAGCTCGCCCTCTGCGACCTGACGCGGGAGAAGATTGCCGCGCTGGGAGAGAAGGCGGAACGGGCCAAGGCCGTCGTCCGCGGTGAAGAGTTCTATGAGGCGGATCAGCTGGAATGGGCCATCAACACCTTTCGCGAGGTCACGTCGATCATCTCGCTCGTCTACGCGCCGGCGCGGATCTGCATGCCTCCCATGGAGACGGACCTCTCCTATCGGGTCTTCCAGTCCTCCGACGTGCTCGACGCCGTGCAGGATCAGCAGGTCAACGTCTACCGGGACGTCTTCGAGCACCTGGTCAAGCCGGCCATCGCCGCCGAGCAGCCGGACGTCGTCGGCATCTCCATCGTGCTTCAGCAGCAGCTGTTCTCCTCCATGACGTTCTGTGCGCTCATCAAGGAGCACTTCCCCCACATCCACGTCACGATCGGCGGCAACACGGTCACCCGGCTGCGCGACGTGCTGCCGAACGCCCCCGGCCTCTTCGAGCTGTTCGACACCGCGGTGGTCTACGAAGGGGAGACGGCCTTCCTTCAACTGGTCGAGGCGGTGGGTGCGCAACGCGACCTCAGCGGGATCCCCAACGTCCTCTACAAGGACGACGCGGGCATCCACACGTCCGAGCTGACCTACTCCGAGGACATGCCGTCGCTGCCGCCGCCGGACTTCGACGGCTTGCCCCTGGACCGCTACTTCCTGCCGACCCGCATCCTGCCATACCTGGCCACGCGCGGCTGTTACTGGGGGCGGTGCGAGTTCTGCGACCATGGCGAGGGCTACACGGCCGGGTACCGCACCAAGAAGATCGATCAGATCATCGAGGAGATCCAGCACCTACGGGATCGATACCAGACCCGCCACTTCCATTTCACGGATGAATCCTATCCGCCGGCCCTCTTTCGCAAGCTGACCCGCCGCCTCATCGAGACGAGCACGAATATCGCCTGGACCACGCATATGCGGTTCGAGAAGGGGCTCCTCGACCAGGAGGTCTGGAGCGATGCCGCTGCGTCCGGGTGCAAGTACCTGCACTTTGGGTACGAATCCGGCAACGAGCGGGTCCTGAAGCTCATGGACAAGGCGGTCACCACCGAGGTCATGGAGCGGAGCCTGCAGCTCTCCTCCACCGTGGGGATCTGGAACCACGTGATGGGGTTCTTCGGGTTCCCGGGCGAGACCGAGGCCGACGCGCGCGACTCCATCAAGTTCCTGGAAGACCATCGCGATCACGTCCATTCGATCGGCTTCGGCACGTTCGACCTGAGCCGACATACACCCATCGCGAAGAATCCGGACAAGTTCGGGGTCACGCCGTACAAGAATCCCGAATGGGACCTTGCGCTGGATTACTACTACACGGTGGCGCAAGGCCTCAGCATTGCCGACGCCGAACGCATCTTCGAGGAATTCGAGCGCAACCATTACCCCGGCTGGGATCTGAAGATCTTCATCCGCGAATACGTGTTCCTCTACGTGGCCCGGTTCGGGACGAACCGCTTGCCCGCCTTGCAGTTCAATCCGGAGCACTACACCGAGGCGTCACCCAACGTCGGGGCGCCGGTCGGGTAGGGAAGCCGCAGCGAGGGAATCATCATGAGCGCGGAACTGATTGCCATTGACGGCCGACCCTCTCGCGGGGGCGAAGTCCGCAAGCTCAAGACGATGCTGCTCTTCCCCCCGGAATGGGTGCCGACGGCGCCCTACCTGGCCCTGCCGAGCCTGACGGCGGTCCTGCGCCAGCAGGGGCACGAGGTCGTACAGAAGGACGTCAACATCGAAATGTACGACCTCTTCTTCAGCGACGCCTTTCTCATCTGGGTCAAGGCGCGCATGGACATGCAGCTCCGGGAGCTCGAAGGCAAGGAGCGGGCCGGCTGGCTGACGGATCAGGAGGTCGAGCGAAAGGGCGCCCTCGAGGCCAAGACCGGGGTCGATGTCTTCGAGCTCATCGAGCAGGCCGAGCGGGCCAAGGCCGTCGTCCGGAGCGAGGAATTCTACGACGCCGACAAGCTCGAATGGGCGCTGAACACGTTTCGGGTGGTCATGCAGTACATCTCGGCCGCCTACTATCCGGCCTCGATCGTGTTCTACCCCATGGAAAGCAATCTGGGCTATCGTCCCGGCGTGTCGAAAGAGGTGTTCGCCTGCCTCGCGGACGAGCAGGTCAACGTCTACCGGGACGTCTGCCGACAACTCGTCCTGCCGGCGGTGAGCAAGGAAGCGCCGGACGTCGTGGGGATCTCCATCGGGACCCAGATGCAGCTCCTCGCCGGGCTCACCTTCTGCAAGATGATCAAAGAGACGTTTCCGCACATCCACGTCACCGTGGGCGGCAACATCATGACCAGGCTGCAGGAAGAGCTGAGCGGTCACCCCGAGTTCTTCTCGTCGATCGTCGACTCCGCCATCCTCTACGAAGGCGAGCACGCCTTGCTGTGGCTCCTGGAGGCCTTGGCCGGCGGGCGGGCCCTGACCTCCGTCCCCAACCTGCTCTTTCGGGATGAGTCGGGCGTCCATTTGAACAAGGAGATTCACACCGAGAAGACGACCGCGTTGCCGCTGCCCGACTTCGACGGGCTGCCATTGGACAGCTATTTCGTCCCGGTCCGCATCCTTCCCTACCTGGCCACTCGCGGATGCTACTGGGGCCGCTGCACCTTCTGCGATCACGGACAGGGGTATTTCGATCAGTATCGCGGCATGCCGGCTCAGCAGGTCGTCAGCCAGTTACAGGCGCTCAAGGAGAAGTACCAGTGCACGCATTTTCTCTTCTCCGACGAGTCCTATCCCCCCGCGCTGCTCAAGAAGGTGGCCCAACTGCTCGTCGACCAGCAGGTGGGCATCAAATGGACGACCCTCATCCGGTTCGAGGAGAGCCTGCAGGATCCGGACATCTGGAGCCTGGCGGTGCAGTCCGGCTGCTGCACGCTGTACTACGGCATGGAGTCGGCCAACGAGCGGGTCCTCGATTTGATGGACAAGCACGTGAAAAAGTCGGTGATCGAGAACAACCTGCGCGCCGCCGCCGAGGCGGGCATCTGGAACCACGTGATGGCCTTCTATGGGTTTCCCGGCGAGAAGCGGGAGGAGGCCGAGGAAACGCGGCAATTCCTCCTGGACAATCAGCCCCATATCCACTCGGTGGAATTGTTCTACTTCGTCGCCTACCGGCACACGCCGATCGTGCGCAATCCCGAGAAATTCGGCGTCACGATTCACAAACAGGAGGAGTACGACCTTCCGCTGGACTACTATTACACGCTCAACGAGCCGGGCGGGGTGTCATGCCTGGAGGCGATGCAGCTCTGCGAGGAGTTCTACAAGAACGACTTCGAGCCGTGGGCCGTGCGCGTCAATGCCCGTGAACACGTCTTCCTGTACATCTCCAAGTTCGGCACGAATCGGCTCGACCAGATCTATGCGAAACGTGAGGCGCTTGCGGCCACCCGCGCGGGCGACAGTGTCAATGGATTGGTGACCTGGCCGGTCGCGAGGGGTGATGCCGAAGGCGGGAAAGAGGGCGAAGCGTCAATGACGCGGGTGGTCAGCCACGCCGTCTCGTCTTCATCCTCCTAGGTCTTGCGGCTCGTCTCGCCGGCGAGCCACTCGGCCAGGACTCGATACGCCTCCTGAATCTCCCTCGTCATGGCCTCGCCCTTCCTGAACATCTGCATGTACTTGCGAGGGTTGTTCGTGAGGTTGGCGTATCGGTGAGGATTCCACGTGGTCAACAACTCACGGCGCTTGGCGTCGAGACGCTCCGGGGTCAGGGGCTCCGACAGCCCGAAGACCTCCAAGGCGCGGTCGATGGCGTCGCGGTTCACGGCCGGCCATCCGGCGAAATGAGCGTCAAAGTCGACATGACTGGGCAGTGTGCCAAATGGCCGTTCGCGCTGTCAACGCAGAGGGTGCCGCCACAGGGCTGACGTCGCATCCATGAAGACGCCGATTCCCATGCTCCAGCCGACCGCCGTCCTGACGAGCGGGGACTATCGCGAGACCCTGCGCCGCGAGATGGACGCGGGAAAGATCCCGCTGAGTCTCGGCAAGGGCTGCCCCGTCCAGTGTGCGTTCTGCTACGAGATCGACCATTCCTATCGCGAGACCCAGGAGCCGCCCAAGACGACCCAGGAAGACTGGGCCTACATCCTCGAGTACATCAGCAAGAAGCCGACCGATCCCATGCAGTTCTGGTGCTTGGGGGGCAACGAGTACATGGAGTGGACGGACCTGTTCCTCCACCCCAAGGCCATGGAATGGGTCGAGGACTTCCTCAAGTACACGGACAAGAACATCCAATTTTTTACCGTGGGTTTCGTCCATGTCCCGAAAATCCATCAACTCGTGGCGCAATATCCCGGGCGGATCAACTTCGAGCTGTCGGTCATCACCCTGGGCCCGTATCGTCAACGGCTGATGCCGCACGCACCCTCCGTGAAGCACGTCATCAAGGTCCTGGACGGCCCCGCGGTTTCGTCGGCGAACTTCTACACATTCGATGCAGGGACGATGTCCGAGGACGCCTTCACGATCTCCAAGATCAACCAGCGCTGCGTGCTGTGGATGGGCTGCCTCACTCCGGTCTGTGGGATCAAACCGGAGACGGCGGAATTGATGCGCCAGGGCCGTCGCTACCTGCCGCTCGAGGCGGAATGGGTCTACGATGCGGGCCTGCCCAACATGCAAACGATCCACACGGAAGCGTATATCACCGCCTTCCTCAATCGGAAACGGATCGTGAGCCGGTTCGATTCGCTGGAATTGTCCAAGAAGGACACGGTGGTGATGGCGGGAAGCGTCTACAACGTCCTGACCATGTTTCGGAAGAATCGGGCCCGTTTTCTCCATGTCCCCAATGCCACGCTGGGGGGCGACTCCGACTGTACCGTGCTCCTGACCTTCGATGACATCGCGAAGCGTCTCACGCATGAGAAGGTGATTCACGTGCCCAAGTGCGTGATGCAATCCGGCCGCGGCCCCGACACGGACATCGCGGGTGTGTCCCTCGCTCAGTTCGCCAGGAAGACGGGTGTGCGGGTCAAGGTGCTGCAGAAGGTTGATACGAAGTTCGC
>JBFKNO010000052.1:0-13489 GCA_041629275.1 Nitrospiraceae bacterium | reverse complement strand
TGGCCACGAGCTCAGCGGCGTCGCCGACCCGTCGGCTCGTGCGGATGATCCGCGTATAGCCGCCCGGCCGGTCTTGGAACCGCTGCGCCACGTCCTCAAACACCTTGGACACGACGGCCTTGCTTCGGAGAAAGCCCAGGGCACGCCGCCGGTTGTGCAACCCACCGCGCTTGCCGAGGGTAATCATACGCTCCGTGAGCCCTCGGATCTCCTTGGCCTTCGCTGCCGTGGTTTCGATGCGCTCGTGATCCAGCAGGGACGTGACCAGATTCCGAAACAGCGCCCACCGGTGCTTGGAGTTCCGTCCGAGCTGTCTGCCTTTTTTTCTGTGACGCATGTCCGCCTCGTAGTCTCAGCCCTCGTTTTTGCCTTTGGAGACCGCCGCGGTGGTCACCGAGTCCAGCTTCATCCCGAGACCCAGCCCCATTTCGGCGAGAATTTCCTTGATCTCGTTGAGACTCTTCTTGCCGAAATTCTTGGTCTTCAACATTTCCACTTCGGTCTTCTGGACCAAGTCGGCAATCGTCTTGATGTTCGCGTTTTTCAGACAGTTGGCCGCCCGAACCGACAGCTCCAGCTCGTTCACGCTGCGGAACAGATTCTTGTTGACCTCGCGCGCTTGATCGTCCTGCAGCGCCTCCATCGGCGCCTCCACGAGCTCCTCCGGGTGGATGAAAATGTCGAGGTGCTCCCTCAGAATCCCCGCGGCGTCCGACAAGGCATCCCTTGGCGAGATGCTCCCGTCGGTCCACACCTCCAACGTCAGCTTGTCGTAGTCGGTCACGCGCCCGACGCGCGCATTCTCCACGTGAAAGTTGACACGCCGGACCGGCGAGAAAATGGAGTCGACCGCGATCACCCCGATGGGCAGCCCTTCCTCCTTGTTCCGCTCCGCCGGCACATAGCCGCGCCCCGGCCTGACCAGCAGCTCCATGTCCAAGCTGGCTTCCTTGTCCAGCGTGGCAATGTGCAAGTCGGGCGTGAGAATGGCAACGTCCGCGTCGTGGGAGATATCCGATCCCTTGGCCTCCCCCGGGCCCTTTCTCTTGAGATGCAACGTTTTCGGCTTGTCCGTATGGAGCTTGACCCGCATCGACTTCACGTTGAGGATGATTCCCGTCACATCCTCCGTCACGCCGGGAATGGTCGAAAACTCGTGGAGCACACCCTCGATCTTGACCGTGGTGACTGCGGCGCCCGGCAGGGACGACAGCAGCACACGTCGCAGGGAATTGCCCAGGGTAGTGCCGAACCCTCTCTCGAAGGCCTCAGCGGTGAACTTACCGTACGTCGGGGTGATCGTTTCCTTATCGACCTCGACCCGAACCGGGATCTGAAAATCCTTCATCCCCTTAATCATGGATCCCCCTTTGCTCCGCGTCACGCCGTGGACGACATGGGCCCAACCGTGACGCCCAACCGCCGGATACATGGCCCGTTGCGACTCACCGCGAATACAGCTCGACCACCATCTGCTCGTTGACCGGAACAGCCGTATCGTCCTTCGTCGGCGCGCCTCGCATGACCCCTTTGAACTGCGCCGCATTCATCTCGAGCCAGGCCGGGATTCGCCCCTCGGCCGCTTCGAGCGCTGTTTGGATCGGAAGCACGGCGCGGCTTCGCTCCCGCACCTCGACGGTATCCCCGAGTTTCAAGGTTCGCGCTGGGCGATCCGTTTTCCTCCCGTTCACGAGGAAATGCCCGTGAGTCACCAATTGTCGCGCCTGCTGGCGGGAGCTGGCGAGCCCCAGGCGATAGACCACGTTGTCCAGACGACACTCCAACAGTCGCAGCAGATGCTCGCCGGTTGCGCCGGGCTGCCGCTCCGCGCGGCGGAAAATACCCCGGAACTGTTGCTCCTGTACCCCGTAGATTCTGCGGAGTTTCTGCTTCTCCCGTAACTGGACGCTATACTCGGACGTCCGTTGCCGGCCCTGTCCGTGCTGCCCCGGCGGGTAGCTCCGACGCTCGATTGCGCACTTCACCGTCATGCAACGAGTGCCCTTCAGAAAGAGCTTTTCTCCTTCCCTCCGGCACAAACGGCATACAGGCCCTCGATACTTGGACACGGTCTCCTCCTCTCTGGAACGTAATTGGGTAATTTGGTAATTGGGTAATTGCGGAAGAGAACGAGCCGCCCATCCGTTTTCCCGAATTACCTAATTACCCAATTACCAAATTCCCTGTGTTACACGCGTCGCCGCTTGGGCGGCCGGCATCCATTATGCGGGATGGGTGTGACGTCACGAATCAGATTGATGCGTAACCCGGCACTCTGCAGCGCCCGGATCGCCGACTCACGCCCAGCCCCGGGCCCATTCACGTGCACGTCCACCTGGCGCATGCCCTGTTCGATCGCTTTTCGAGCCGCCATTTCCCCGGCGCGCTGCGCGGCGAAGGGAGTGCTTTTGCGTGACCCTTTGAACCCCTGATTGCCCGCGCTGGCCCACACGATAGAATTACCGCTCGAATCCGTGATGGTCACGATCGTGTTATTGAAGGTGGCTTGAATATGCGCCACGCCATTGGGGACATTGCGCCGCTCCTTCTTTTTGCCCTTTTTCACGCTCATGTTGCCTCGTCACTCCTTCATTGCGGCGATGGGTTACCTGGGTTTGGTAGACGGCATGGCCTTTCTGGCCTTGCCGATGGCGACACGTTTTCCCTTGCGCGTGCGGGCATTGGTTTTGGTCCGCTGGCCCCGAACCGGCAAGCCCTTGCGATGCCGCAGTCCGCGATAGGCCCCCGTGTCGATGAGGCGCTTGATGCCCATGGACACTTCCTTGCGCAGATCCCCTTCGACCTTGTGCTCTCGATCGATGACTTCCCTCAGCTTGACGATGGCGTCCTCTGTCAAGTCCTTCACGCGGATGCTTCCATCCACCCCCGCCTTCTTCAAGATGTCGGATGCCACGGCGTGGCCGATCCCGTAGATGTAGGTCAACCCCACATCCACACGCTTTTCACGGGGCAAATCGATGCCTGCTATTCTAGCCATCGCTCCTCCATCGGAATCGTAATTGGGTAATTCGGCAATTTGGTAATTGGGAGCTTGTCCGTTGCCATTTGGCGAAATCCGTGTCTTCCCGAATTACCCATTTACCGAGTTACCCAATTACCGGCTTCTATCCCTGGCGTTGCTTGTGCCGGGGATTTTCACAAATCACCCGGACCACGCCGCGCCGCCGAAGCACTTTACATTTCGAACAAATGGGTTTCACCGACGATTTGACCTTCATATGCGCTCCAAAAGAGTACCAACCTTGCTAACACTCATACCGCCTAATTGTAGCTGCAGCATCTTATGCTGCCCGCGGAACGGCGCCATGAGATGGCGCAGCTACAAGGTACGTCTTACTTGAACCGATAGGTTATCCGCCCTCTCGTCAAATCGTACGGCGACAGCTCGACCGTCACCTTATCCCCCGGGAGAATTCGGATGAAGTGCATGCGCATCTTGCCGGAGATATGCGCAAGAATTTTGTGACCATTGTCGAGCTGGACACGAAACATGGCATTCGGAAGCGTCTCCGTCACGCTTCCCTGAACTTCGATCACGTCTTCCTTCGGCATATGAGCGTTCTCGCTAATTCCGGTTCAGGTGTTCAAACGCCGGCTCCCGCGCCGTCAGAATACGGGGCCCCGAGGCTTCGATCGCGATCGTGTGCTCGAAATGAGCCGACAGGCTGCCGTCCCTCGTGACCGCCGTCCACCGGTCGTCGAGGATCTTGACGGCGGCGCTGCCCATGTTGATCATCGGCTCGATGGCCAAGACCATCCCCACCTGCAGCCTCGGGCCCTGGCCCGGGCGGCCGTAGTTCGGCACTTGGGGCTCCTCATGGAGCTGCCGGCCGATGCCGTGCCCCACGAACTCGGTGACGACCGAGAACCCCGCACTCTCGGCGTGCCGTTGCACCGCGTGCGAGATATCCGACAAGCGGTTCCCGACGACGGCCTTCTCAATACCCTTGTACAGCGACTCCTGGGTCACCTTCAGGAGGTCCGCAACCTTCGGATCGACCCGGCCGACCGCGACCGTGACCGCGGAATCTCCGTAAAATCCCTCGATGATCGCCCCGAGGTCCATCCCCACGATGTCGCCCTCCTTGAGGGTGCGCTTCGAGGGAATGCCGTGCACGACCTCCTCGTTCACGGACACGCAGAGCGTCTTGGGGTAGCTGCGGTATCCCTTGAACGCCGGAACGCCGCCCCCGTCACGAATGGACTGTTCCGCGAGGCGATCCAGGTCGTCGGTCGTGACGCCCGGGCGTATCTCGCGGATGAGCGCCTGGAGCGTCTCCGCCACGAGCCTGGCGGCCCGTTCCATGACCTTGATCTCCTCGGGTGTCTTGAGAATGATCATGCTAGTCCACGCGACGACAACAAGGTGATGATCCGTCCGTGGACGTCCTCGACCGCACCCAGCCCATCAATGTCGGCAAGCACGTCTTTCTCTCTATAGTACGAGATGAGCGGCGCCGTTTGCTGCTCATACACCGACAGTCTCGCCTCGACCGTCTCCTTCGTATCATCACTGCGCTGCACGAGCTCGCCGTGGCAGCGGTCGCACCGGCCGGACTCTTTGGGCGGCGCGAACTCCAGGTGATAGACCGCCTGGCACTTCGGACAGCTGCGACGCCCGGTCAGTCGGCGGACGACTTCGTCGCGCGGCACCACCACGTTGATGACCACATCGAGCTTGTTTCCCTGGCCGCGCAGGATCTGCCCCAGCTGTTCGGCTTGCGGCACCGTTCTCGGAAACCCGTCCAGGAGAAATCCACGCGCACAGGCCGGCTCGGCCAGCTTCTCCCTCACGATCCCGATGACGACGTCGTCCGGCACGAGCTTACCCTGATCCATGCAGGCCTTGGCTTCGAGGCCCAGCGGCGTCTGGTTGCGCACCGCTTCGCGCAGAATATCTCCGGTCGAGATCTTCGGCCTGCCGAGCTTGCCCGCCACCAGGTCCGCTTGTGTACCTTTGCCGACGCCGGGAGCTCCCAAGAACACGATCCGCATGGCTCGTCACCGTCGACCGGGCATCCCGGCCTTCCCGAGGAACCCGCCGTAGTCGCGCATGAGCATGTGCGACTCGATTTGCTGGGCCGTGTCCAGACCGACCCCGATGACGATCAGGAGGGAGGTCCCCCCGAAATAAAAGGGCACGCCCAGTTTGTAGATCAGGATCTCGGGAATCACACAGACGATGGCCAAATAAATGGACCCGGCAAAGGTCACCCGGGTCAAGACCCTGTAAATGTAGTCCGACGTCCGCTGACCCGGTCGGATGCCTGGAATGAACCCGCCGTACTTCTTGAGGTTGTCCGCCATATCGACGGGGTTCAGGATCACCGCGGTGTAAAAAAAACAAAAGAAGATGATCAAGCTGACGTACATCAGGGTGTACAGGACCGACCCGGGCGCCAATTGGTCCCCGATGGCCTGCACCCACGGGACCTGGATGAAGCCCGCGATGGTCGCAGGGAACGCGATCAAGGACGAAGCGAAAATCGGGGGAATCACCCCCGCCGTGTTGATCTTCAAGGGAATATGCGTGCTCTGTCCCCCGTAGACACGCCGCCCGATCACCCGCTTGGCATACTGCACGGGGATCTTTCGTCGCCCCGTCTCCAGGAACACGATGGCGGCCACCACCACCACCATCGTGACGGTCAGCAGCACGAGAAAGATCAAGCTCAATTGGCCAACTTTGTACAACTCCCAGGTCTGTACGACAGCGCTCGGCAGTCTCGCCACGATGCCCGCGAAGATGATCAGCGAGATGCCGTTCCCAACGCCTCGCTCGGTGATCTGCTCTCCCAACCACATCAGGAAGGCGGTGCCCGCAGTCAGGGTGATCACCGTCATCATGCGAAAGCCCCAGCCGGGGCTGAGCACGAAGGCTCCCTGATTCATCTGCTCGACGCCCACCGCAATGCCGAAGCCCTGCACCAACGCGATGCCGATCGTGCCGATCCGCGTGTATTTGATAATCTGTTTTCGCCCCCGCTCTCCCTCCTTGGCCAGCTTGGAGAGATGCGGTATGACGACCGTCAGGAGCTGCAAAATGATCGATGCGCTGATGTACGGCATGATGCCGAGCGCAAAGATCGTCAGCCGCGACAGGGCGCCGCCAGAAAAAATGTCGAGGAAGCCCAGAAGGGCTCCCCCCTGCTCCTGCAGGAACTTGAATAATTCCTCGTTGTTGATGCCTGGCGTGGGAACGTACGCGCCGACCCTGGCGACGACCAGCATGCCCAGCGTGAACAGGACGCGCTTGCGAAGCTCAGGGATTTTGAAGATGTTCTGAAAGCTCGTGAAGAGTCGCTCAAGCACCGCCGATTACCTCAGCCCGCCCGCCGGCGGCCTGGATTTTCTCCACGGCCGACTTGCTGAATTTGTGGGCCTGAATGACCATCGGCTTGCCGACTTCCCCCTGGCCGAGGATCTTGACGAGCTGGCTCCGTTTCTTCAGGAGCCCCGCATCCGCCAGGACCTCGGGCGTCACGCGGTCGACCGACCCAAGGGCTCCCAGCGCCTTGAGATTGACGACGGCGTACTCGACCCGGAACGGATTCACGAATCCGTGCTTCGGCACACGGCGGATCAACGGCATCTGTCCGCCTTCGAACCCTGGATTCTTCGTCCCCCCGGCTCGCGCCAGGCTGCCCTTGTGGCCCTTGGTCGCGGTCTTGCCGTGGCCAGACCCGGGCCCTCTCCCGATCCGCTTGGCACGTTTCTTTGCGCCCCTGGCCGGGGCCAGCTCGTGCAGTTTCATGTCTTGATCACTTCCAGCAGGTAGCCGACCTTTTTGATCAGCCCCCTGACTTGTGGGGTGTCCGGGTGCGTGGCCGTCTGGTGGAGCTTGCGCAGCCCCAATCCGCGAACCGCCGCGCGGTGAGCCTCCGGGGTGCCGATAGGACTCCGCCTGAGTCTCACGCTGACCGTTCCCGATTTGGCGCGTGTGGTCGCCATGACGGGTTACCCTGCCTTCTCTAGATTGTGGTCAGCCGAGCCGCGCCGGGTTCGGGCGACCTCCTCGGGGTCCCGGAGCTGCGTCAAGCCGTTCAGCGTCGCCCGAACCGTATTGAACGGATTCCCGCGCCCCAGGGTCTTGGCAATGATGTGGCTGGCGCCGGCCAATTCCACGACCGCCCGCACCGCCCCGCCGGCGATGATGCCCGAGCCGCTCGGTCCCGGCTTCAGCAGCACATGCTCGCCGCCGAAAAAGCCGTGCACCTCGTGGGGAATGGTCCCGTCGCGGAGTGGAACATGGACCAGGTTCTTCTTGGCCTGCTCCACCGCTTTCGAGATGGCCATCGGCACCTCGGCGGCTTTGCCCTTCCCCATTCCCACATACCCCTGGCCGTCACCGACAACCACGAGCGCGCAGAAATTGAAGCGTTTGCCGCCCTTCACGACCTTCGCCACGCGGTTGATGAAGACGACCTTGTCCTTGAGACTCAGCTCATCTGCGTTAATGCGCACGAGTTCCGCTCCCTCCTCGATCGGCCCGGCACTGCCGTCAAAACTGTAATCCCCCTTCGCGGGAAGCCTCAGCCAGCGCCTTGATCCTGCCGTGGTACACACGGCCCCCGCGATCGAACACCACCTTGCCGACGCCCGCGGACTTGGCTCGCTCGGCGAGGAGCCGGCCCACGGCCTTGGCGCCCTCGATCGTTCCCGTTGTCTTCAACGAGGTGCGTAGGCTGGCATCCAACGTCGACGCGGCCGCCAGCGTATGCCCCTTGCTGTCGTCGACGATCTGCGCGTAAATGTGAACGCTACTGCGATACACGTTGAGGCGCGGTCGCTGGGCTGTCCCGAAGATACGCTGGCGCAGCCGGGCGTGCCGACGCTTCCGACTCTTCAGTTTCGCGGCGGTGCTCATTTCCTCACCTATTTCCCTGTCTTGCCTTCCTTCTTGCGCAACCGTTCGCCGGCGTACCGGATCCCCTTCTGCTTGTAGACATCCGGCGCCTTCAGACCGCGGATATGCGCCGCAACCTGCCCCACTTTTCGTTTGTCGATCCCGCGAACGGTGACGATCGTTTGCTTGTCGACCTTGGCCTCGATGCCGTCGGGCAACTTGTACTCCACCGGATGGGTATAGCCGACCGTCAGGCTCAACGTCTTGCCCTGCACCTGGCCTTTGTATCCCACCCCCTGAATCTCGAGCGTGCGCTCGTACCCCTTGGTCACCCCGTGGATGAGATTGTGAAGCTCGGCGCGAACCGTGCCGTGCAAGGCACGGTGCTTCTGCTCGTCGTTCACCCGCGCAACCTGGACCTGGCCCTCGGCCACCGCCACGCGGATCCCCTCCGCGACACTCCACTGGAGCGTCCCCAGCGGCCCTTTCACGGACACCTGGGAATCGGCGACCTTCACCTCCACGCCCGACGGGATGGGAATGGGTTTGCGTCCTACACGAGACATGGCATATCCATTTGGGTCAGTTGTGTCGGTTCACATACCGGCAGTTTACGGGTCAAGAACCCCTTCCTACCCCCTCCTTTGTAAGGAGGGGTGGGGGAGGTAGAACGTGCAGGATATCGTTCGCGGCAGCGTTCGCCTTGTCAACTTGCCGCTCGACCCCACCTCGCCTCCCCTTACAAAGGGGAGGTACCGGAAGGTTCAGCCATTCAGTGCTCCCAGTGGGAAGTCAGTTGAGTCAGGTCCCTTACCAAACCTGACAGAGAACCTCGCCACCCGTCTCGGCAGCGCGACATTGCCGATCGGTCATGACGCCCTTCGAGGTGGACAGAATCGAGATTCCCATCCCGCCTCTCACGCGACCGATGTCCCGCTTCCCGACGTAGACGCGGAGTCCCGGCCGGCTGACGCGTTTCATCCCCGTGATCATCGGCTGACCCTCGGTGATGTACCGAAGCCGAATCTGAAAATGGGGATGCCCCTCGACAGTCTCCGCCTCATACGAGGTGATGAACCCTTCCTCCTTGAGGACGCGCAGCACCTCGCCTTTGAGGCTGGAGGCCGGGGCCAGCAGCGTGTCATGGCCCCGTGCGGCCGCATTCTTGATTCGAACCAACAGGTCCCCGACCGGATCAGTCATCATCGCGCACTGTTCCTTCCCTCATTCGTGCTCTCCTCGCCCGATCCATCCCTCTACCAGCTGGCCTTTCGCACGCCGGGGATCTCGCCGCGCAGGCTCAGCAGGCGAAAGCAGATGCGGCACATCCGAAAGCGACGGAGAAATCCTCGAACACGGCCGCAGACGGGGCATCGGTTGTACGTTCTGACCTTGAACTTTGGCGTCGCCGCCGCCTTCAACCGCAATGCTAATCTAGACACGTATCGTCCTCAGGGTTAAGTTTGAGTCGTCCGCTCTGCTATGCCCGAAACGGCATGCCGAGGTGCTTCAACAAGGCTTTGCCCTCTTCATTTGTCCCGGCACTGGTCACGATGGTGATATCCATCCCGTGGATCGACGCCACGCTGTCGTATTTGATCTCAGGGAACACGAGCTGCTCTTTGAGCCCCAGCGTATAGTTGCCCCGACCGTCGAACGCCTTGGGCGACACGCCGCGGAAGTCACGAATGCGCGGCAGCGCCACACTGACCAGTCGATCGAAAAATTCGTACATCCGGTCGCTTCGCAAGGTCACTTTCGTCCCGATCGGCATGCCCTGGCGGAGCTTGAAGCCGGCGATGGCCTTCTTCGCCCGAGTGATGATCGGCTTCTGCCCGGTGAGTACCCCCAGCTCGCTCGCCGCACTCTCGAGCAGCTTGACGTTCTGAATGGCCTGGCCCATGCCGACGTTGAGCACGATACGCTCGAGCTTGGGCACCTGCATGGGGTTCTTGTACCCGAACTCTTTCATCAGCGCCGGGATCACCTTGCCCCGGTACGTCTCCTTCATACGCGGTGGCACCCGTGGTCCGGCCGGAGCCTCGGGGGCCTGCTTCTGAGGCTCCTTCGCCGCAACCGCCGCCCCCTTGCCCGAGTCCTTCTTCCCAGAGGCTTTTTTTGCCTTCTCGCCGCCCTTCGGGGCAGGGCCCTTTTTCCCCTTGTCCATATCGCGTGCCTTTGAGCTAATCGATCGTTTGCTGCGTCTTGCGGCAGATCCGCACACGCCGGCCGCCGTCCAGAAGCTTGTACCCGAGGCGCACAGGCTTTTCGGCGTTCGAGTTGTAGTACATGACGTTGGAGATGGCCAGGGGACCTTCGCGCTCGATGATGCCCCCCTGCCTCGCTTTTTGACTGGGCTTGGTATGTCGCTTGATGATGTTCAATTTCTCGACGGTCACCTTGCCGCCGATTGGATCGACCGACAGCACCTTGCCCGTCTTGCCGCGCTCTTTTCCCGTGATCACCATGACGGTGTCACCCTTCTTGATTTTCGGCTTCCATCCCGCCTTCGCCATGGCTCCCGCTCCTCGACTTGCTACAACACTTCCGGGGCAAGGGAAATGATTTTCATGAACTTTTTTCGGCGCAATTCGCGCGCGACCGGCCCGAAGATACGGGTGCCGATGGGCTCCCCCTGCGCATTGATGAGGACGCAGGCGTTCCGGTCGAACTTGATGTACGAGCCATCATCTCTCCGCACCTCTTTGGTCGTGCGCACGATCACGGCCTTGCTCACGTCCCCCTTCTTGACGGACGCCTGCGGGATCGCCTCCTTCACCGCGACGACCACCACGTCGCCGAGCGAGCCATAGCGGCGCTTGGTCCCACCCAGCACGTGAAAGCACATCACCTGCTTGGCGCCGGAGTTGTCGGCGACATCGAGGTACGTATAATTCTGAATCATGACGGGTTCCTATTGCTCGGGCTCCCATTGCTGCATGATCTTCACCACTCGCCAGCGCTTGTCCTTGCTCAGCGGCCGAGTCTCCATGATCTTGACGCGGTCGCCGACCTTGCATTCGCCGCGCTCGTCATGGGCCTTCAGCTTGGTGATCCGGCGCCGGATCTTCCGGTACTTGGCGTGGGCTTCGAATCGCTCGATCCCCACCACCACGGTTTTTTGCATCTTGTTGCTGAGTATGCGTCCGAAACGAACCGGACGAACGTTCGTTGTCTCTGCCATGCCTATGCGTTCCCCTTTGCCTGGGCCGGTTGCGCGGCCGCCAGCCCGTGTTCGCGCATGATCGTCTTGATCCGCGCGATGTCACGTCTGGTCTGCTTGATACGCATCACGTTTTCGATCCGTCCCGTAGCTTGCTGGAAGCGCAGATTGAATAGCTCCTGCTTGAGCTGCTGCGCCTTCTGCTGCAACTCCTCGGTGGTCATGTCCCTGAGCTCTTTCGCATCCATCGGTGTCGCACCCCGGCCAATGTCAACGGGCGGAGATTAGATCCCGCCTCGCACCACGAACTTGGTCGCGATCGGCAGCTTGTGGGAAGCCAACCGCAGGGCTTCCTCGGCTACCTCGCGGGTAACCCCATCCATCTCATATAAAATTCTTCCCGGCTTCACGACCGCCACCCAAAACTCGGGGCTGCCCTTGCCCTTGCCCATCCGGGTTTCGGCCGGCTTCTTCGTGATGGGCTTGTCTGGAAAGATCCTCGTCCAGATCTGGCCGCCGCGCTTCACGTGGCGGGTCAAGGCGATACGCGCCGCCTCGATTTGACGACTGGTGATCCGTCCCGGCTCAAGAGCCTTGAGACCGAACTCCCCCAGTGTCACCTGGCCGCCACGATACGCCTTGCCGTTCATGCGGCCTTTCTGCATCTTTCGGAACTTGACTTTTTTCGGCGCTAACACCTACGTCCTCCCGCCTCAACGTCGTCCTTGTGCTCCTGCGTCACCGTTCGAAGCCAAGCTCCCGCCGCTCCGGCTTGGGCGGCAGGATCTCGCCCTTATAGATCCAGGTCTTGATTCCGATTTGTCCCATCGTCGTATGGGCCTCGGCGAAACCGTAATCGATGTGCGCCCGCAGCGTGTGAAGCGGCACACGGCCCTCCCGATACCATTCGGTCCGCGCGATCTCCGCGCCGCCCAGCCGACCGGCACAGCAAATCCGCACGCCCTGGGCGCCCAGGCGCAACGCCGCCGCGATGCTGCGCTTCATCGCCCGACGGAAGGCGACCCGCTTTTCCAGCTGCATCGCGATGTTCTCGCTCACCAACTGGGCATCCAGCTCGGGTTTCTTGATCTCCTTCACGGTGATGTAGACCTGTCCCCCGAACTCTTTTTCGAGCGAGGCCTTGAGCTTGTCCACTTCGGCGCCCTTGCGGCCGATGATGATGCCGGGCCGCGCCGTGTGGATGATGACCCTGATTTGATCACCGGAACGCTCGATCTCGACCTTGGCCACGCCGGCGTGGTACAGGCGTCGCTTCACGGCACTGCGGATCTTGATGTCCTGATGGAGCAGCCGGGTATAGTCCTTCTCGGCGTACCAGCGGGAGCTCCACGTATAGTTGTATCCCAGTCGATATCCTGTCGGATGCGTTTTCTGTCCCATGCTGCGTGCTTACCCTCGCCTTCCTGGTCTAACCCGAAAGTCGCCTTAGGTCTTGCTCGACTCCCCGGCGGCCGACACGACCACGGTGATGTGGCTGGTCCGCTTGTGAATGGAGGCGGCCCGCCCCATCGCCCGAGGTCTGAAGCGATTCAGCGTCGGCCCGCCATCGACGAACACCTTGGAGACCCGCAACGACTCGGCGTCTCCGATCTCCTTCTGCTCCGCATTGGCCACGGCTGAACGTAGCAGCTTCTCCACGACCTGTGAGCCTGAGCGGGGCGTGTGCTTGAGCATCGTCAGGGCATGCGCCACCTGGTGGCCACGGATGAGATTGACGACGGCCCGCGCCTTACGCGGCGCGATGCGCACAAATCGAAGAATTGCTCGTGCCTCAGCCATCTCTCGAACCTCTCGTGACGCGTGACGCGTGGCGCGTCACGGGTTATTTCAGGGCGACTGCCTTCTCAGTTCTTGCGGCTCCATGTCCCTTGAAGAACCGGGTCGGGGCGAACTCCCCCAGCTTGTGCCCGACCATGTTCTCTGTCACATAGACCGGGATGAACTTCTTACCGTTGTGCACGGCGAAGGTATGCCCGATCATCTCCGGAATGATCGTGGATCGGCGCGACCAGGTCTTGATGAGCTTCCGATCCCTGATCTCATTCATCTTCTCGACTTTCTTCAGAAGATGATCGTCGACGAAGGGCCCCTTGCTGATCGACCTCGGCATGACAACCTCCCGCCAGCCTATTTCGTCCGTCTTGAGATGATAAATTTCCCCGTCGTCTTGTTCTTTCGGGTCTTGTACCCCTTGGTCGGTTGTCCCCATGGGGAGACGGGATGCGGGTTGCCCTGTCCGGCCTTGCCTTCACCCCCGCCGTGGGGATGGTCCACCGGGTTCATCGCGACGCCGCGTACGGTCGGTCGCCGGCCGAGCCAGCGCAACCGCCCGGCCTTGCCATAGTTGATGTTCTGATGGTCCGGATTCGACACCGCGCCGATCGATCCCATGCACTCGGCTCGAACCCGCCGGATCTCGCCCGAAGACAGGCGCAGCT
>JBFKNO010000051.1:0-13492 GCA_041629275.1 Nitrospiraceae bacterium | reverse complement strand
GGCGGCGCCTTCGGGGTCGGGTTGGGCGAAAGCAAACAGAAGCTGTTCTTTCTTCCCGAAGCCCACACCGACTTCGTCCAGGCGCTCGTGGGGGAGGACCTCGGCCTGATCGGCACGGCGGGGGTCATGATCCTCTTCGCGGTCCTGGTGATCCGCGGGTTCCGCATCGCCGACCGTGCGAGCCACCCGTTTGGCCGCCATCTGGCGCATGGGATCACGCTCCTGATCGGCCTGCAGGCCCTCATCAACGCCGGCGTAGCGACGGGGTTGCTGCCCACCAAGGGCATGACCTTGCCGCTGGTCAGCTACGGGGGCTCGTCATTGGTGGTGACCATGATCGGCGTCGGGATCTTGTTGAGCATTTCGCGGGACCGTCGGGCAGGTCGGCAGCATGGTGGCTATGGACCCCTCGCGTGACGGGAGGCGGACAGCCCATGCAGGTGATCATCGCGGCGGGGGGGACCGGGGGGCATCTGTATCCGGCCATCGCGCTCGCCCGGGAGTTTCTCCGGCAGCGTCCGGACACGGAGCTGGTCTTCGTAGGCACCCCGCGGGGCCTCGAGACCAAGGTGCTCGCCCACGAGGGATTCCCGCTGGTGCTGATCTCCGCGCAGCCGTTCATGGGGGTGGGCCTGCGGGGCGCGCTGCGGGGAATGCTGGCGCTCCCGCGGGGCCTCTGGCAATCGCTCAGGCTGCTGTCACGCCGCAAGGCGGACCTGGTCATTGCCGTCGGTGGGTACACGAGCCCGGGGGTGGTCATCGCGGCCTGCCTCCGCCGGACCCCGCGCGTATTGCTGGAGCCGAACGCCTATCCCGGGATGGCCAACAAGGCGCTAAGCCCCATTGCCGACCGCGTCTTCCTGGCCTTCGAGTCGGCCGCGGCGCACCTTCGCTCGGCGACGGTGCGGGTCGTGGGCTCGCCCGTCCGGGAGGAGTTCGTCGGGTCGGAATCCGCGGTCGTCGAGCCGGCCGGTTCCGAACGGCCGCTCCTGCTGATCTTCGGCGGAAGTCAGGGAGCTCGGGCGATCAACCGGGCGGTGATCGAGGCCGTCCCGAGCCTGGCGGCGCTCAGGGATCGCGTGACCATCGTGCATCAGACCGGGGAGGCCGACCAGCCGCTGGTGCAGGAGGCCTACGCGTCGGCGGGGTGCCGGGCCACCGTGGTCCCGTTCTTGTATGACTTGCCCAGGTGGCTGCGACAGGCGGCGCTGGTGGTCTCGAGGTCGGGCGCCATGACCGTGGCCGAGCTGACCGCGTGCGGGCGCGCGGCGGTGCTCGTGCCCTTGCCGCACGCGATCTATGACCATCAACTGAAGAACGCGCGCGTCCTGGAGGCTGCCGGCGCCGCGGTCGTCATTCCGCAGGGTGAGCTCACGGGCGAGCGGCTGGCCAGCACGATCACGGGTCTGCTCTCGGATCCGGGCCGGCTCCGAGAGATGAGCGACCGGAGCCGGGGTCTCGGGCGAACCGACGCGGCAAGGGTCATCGTGACCGAATGTATCAAACTCGTGGAAGAAAAAAGAGTCGGGGGTGCGGACCCTTTTTCTGAGTGATGAGGTGAGCATGTTTCGGAAGATTCAACACATTCACCTGGTCGGCATCGGCGGATCCGGCATGAGCGGGATCGCCGAGGTGCTGCTGACGCTGGGGTACAAGGTGACGGGGTCGGATCTCAGTCCCTCGGAAACCACGAAGCGGCTCGAAGAGCTGGGCGGCCGGATCTTCCTCGGCCACCAGGAATCCAACATCGGCGAGGCGCAGGTCGTGGTCGTGTCCTCCGCGGTGTCCCTCACGAACCCGGAGGTCCTCGCCGCGCGGGATCGCTTGATTCCCGTCATCCCCCGGGCCGAGATGTTGGCCGAGCTGATGCGCCTCAAATACGGGATTGCCATCGCCGGCGCGCACGGGAAGACGACGACGACCTCCATGGTCGCGGTGGTTCTGGCTCAGGGAGGGCTCGATCCGACGTTCGTGGTCGGAGGCAAGGTGACGGCGTTGGGGAGCCATGCGCGCCTCGGACGCGGCGATTTCCTCGTGGCCGAGGCGGACGAGAGCGACGGATCGTTTTTACGCCTCTCCCCCTCGATCGTGACCGTCACGAATATCGACCGGGAGCACCTCGATTTCTACGGCACGATGGAGCGGCTCGAGCGGAGCTTCCTGGAGTTCATCAACCGCATTCCCTTCTACGGGCTGGCGGTGCTCTGCGCGGACGACGAGCGAATTCGCGGGCTGCTTCCCCACATCGTCAAGCGCTATCAGACCTACGGCCTGGAGGAAGGCGACGGCAGCCCGCCCCCCGACTTTCGCGCCACCGATATCGCGCTCAAGGAATGGGGCGCCGAGTTCCGCGCCCATTTCCGGGGCAAGAGTCTGGGACCGTTCCGGCTGGCGATCCCCGGGCGGCACAACGTGTCCAACGCCTTGGCCGCCATTGCCATCGGGCTGGAGCTCGAGATCCCCGTCGACCAGATCCGAAAAGGGCTGAACACCTTCTCGGGCGTGGAGCGCCGGTTCGAGCTGCGGGGCGAGCGCGCCGGCATCACGATCATGGACGACTACGGCCATCACCCGACGGAGATCCGGGCCACGCTGTCGGCGGTGAAGCAGGGCTGGAACCGCCGCGTGGTCGTCCTGTTTCAGCCGCATCGCTACACCCGGACCCGTGACTTGCTGGAGGACTTCGCCCATGCCTTCGATCTCGCGGACGTCCTGTTCGTGACGGACATCTATCCCGCCGGTGAGGACGCGATCCCGGGGGTGTCCGGCGAAGGCCTGGCTGCGGCCGTCCGTGAGGCGGGCCATCCCGCCGTCACCTGGGTGGCGAGGAAGCAGGACCTTGCCGCGCAGGTCCGTCCCGTCCTGCGCCCGGGGGATTTCGTCATGACCCTCGGGGCCGGGGACATCTGGAAAGCGGGCAAGGAGTTGCTCGAGCTGTTGGATCAATCACCACCCGAATCGTGATGACGATCGAGCAGCGTGGCGTCCCAGAAATTCGCTGCGTCAGGCCACGCCCCTTGCCCCCCTCACCCCAGCCCTCTCCCCCTCTGGGTGAGAGGGGAGGGAGAGGGGGATCGCAGGATGACCTGTCCAAGGTGCTTTTGAGGCACCACGCGAGTGGAGCGATCATGCGACGGAAGGAAGCTCGGAAGTGGGACCTGCACGGCGTCGTCGACGGCGTGGCGGGGGAGGTCCGCTTCAATGCGTCGCTCCGTGGTTACACGTCTTTTCGGATCGGTGGGCCGGCCGACGTACTGGTGGCGCCCAAGGACCTGGACGCTCTGGTGCGGTTGCTCAAACAGGCGGATCGCGCGAAATGCCCGGTCTTCGTGGTCGGTGGAACCAACCTGCTCGTCCGGGACGGAGGGATACGCGGCGTGGTCGTGAGCCTGTCCAAATTCAGCGGGATCACCGACGAGGGGGACGGGGTGCTCTATGCGGAAGCCGGCGTGGGGATGCCGAGCCTCATGCAATATGCGACGAGCCGCTCGTTGTCCGGCCTGGAGTGGGCGGCGGGGATTCCCGGGACGGTCGCCGGCTGCGTGATCATGAACGCGGGCACGAGGCTCGGTGAGATGAGAAGCGCGGTGAAAGGCGTGCGCGTCGTGAGCCCAAAGGGCGTGATCGCCGACCATCCCGCCTCCGCCCTGCGCTTCCGATACCGTCGCACCGAGGTGCCGAAGGGCGTGATCGCAGGGGTGTGGGTGCAACTCAAGCCGGCCCCCCGTGAGCAGATCGGCAAGGTGGTGAAGGAATACCTGCATTACCGCAAGGCGACCCAGCCGCTGACGCTGCCCAACGCGGGCTGTGTCTTCAAGAACCCCGAGGACGTGTCGGCGGGGAAGCTCGTCGAGGACGCGGGCATGAAGGGCATGCGCGTCGGGGATGCGCAGGTGTCGTCGAAGCACGGCAATTTCGTGGTCAACCTCGGTCACGCGCGCGCGGCCGACGTCCTGGCGCTGATCCGAAAGGTACGGCACGCCGTCCGCCGCCGAACGGGCAAGACGCTCGAGCTTGAGCTGAAAATCGTGGGGGAGAATCTGGAAGCCCGTAAATAGGTAAATGGGTAATTGGGTAATTCCGTAATTACCTATTTACCCAATTACCCAATTACCGACTTCCGCCGAGGAGACGATGCCACTGACACGGTGTCGAATTGGAGTGTTGATGGGCGGACAGTCAGCCGAGCGCGAGATCTCGCTGAAGTCGGGGACCGCGATCCACGCCGCGCTGCTCCGCCGGGGCTACGATGCCGTCGCGCTCGACGTCGATGCGGCTCTGCCCGAGCAGCTCCTCAGCAGGAAGATCGAGATTGCCTTCATCGCCCTGCACGGGCCGGGCGGCGAGGATGGGACGATGCAGGGTCTGCTCGAAATCATGGGGATTCCGTACACGGGATCGAATGTGCGGGCCAGCGCCATCTCTCTGCACAAACATGCGGCCAAGGCCTTGCTGGGGTACCACGGGATTCCGGTTCCGGAAGGCCGCGTCATCAGGCGGACCGATGAGGGCACCGCGGCTGCGCGGCCGCCGCGCAGGGGCGCCACCTGGCCTGTCGTGATCAAGCCGGCGACCCAAGGATCCACGTTCGGCATCTCGATCGTGCGGCGGCCCGCGCAATGGGCGGCCGCCCTCAGGCTGGCGCATCATTACGACAGCGAAGCGCTCGTGGAGCCCTACATCCCCGGGCACGAGGTGACGGTCTCGGTGCTCGGCGAGCCGCACAAGCCGGTGGCGTTGCCGACCATCGAGATCGTGGCGCCGGACGGGTTCTACGACTTCGCCGCCAAGTACGAGAAGGGCCGGTCCCAGTACCAGTGTCCCGCGCCCCTCCCGGCCAAGTTGCGAAAGCAGCTCGAAACCCTGGCCGTCCGCTGCTTCGCCATCCTGGAGTGTGACGGCGCGGCGCGCGTGGACTTTCGGGTGACCCCCCGCGGGCGTCCCTACGTCCTCGAGGTGAACACCGTCCCCGGCATGACCGAAACGAGCCTGCGGCCGATGGCCGCGGCCAAGGCGGGCCTCGACTATGACTCGTTGACCGAACGGATTCTTGAATCGGCGCTCCGACGAGCGCGCACCGCGTAGGCGCCTCGCGGATGACAGGACTGCTCTTGGGCAGGAGGACCGCGCTATGAACGTCCCACACCGTCGCACCGCTGGGCGATTCGGGCTTCCCAGGCGGCGACTCGGGACACGGGTTCGGTCGGGAAATGCCCGACACACGACCCGGTCCCGCCGGAAAGCGGGTCGCGTCTGGAAAATCGCCGCGCACGCGTGCCTCTGGCTCACGCTCGTCGCCGCTCTGGGGTGGGGCGCAGCGGAGGTCTACCGTAAGTATGGCCCGGTGGCCTCGCGGTGGTTCGAGATCAGTCAGATAACCGTCTCCGGGACCAGTCAGGTGACGCGTGACGAGGTCATCGAGCACATGAGGCTGCGTCCGGGTGACACGCTCTTCTCGCTCGACGTGGATCAGGTCCTCGCGCGCTTGCGGTCGCACGCCTGGATCAAGGATGCCACGCTGACCCGATTCCCCTTCCACAGCCTGGCCGTGCGCATCGTCGAGCGTGAGCCGGTGGCCATCGTCAAGAGCCCATCGCTCGACGTCCTGGTGGATCAGGACGGGCACGTCCTGTCCGTCCTGGGCCCGGCGGAGGACCTCAGGTTGCCGGTCTTGCGCGGGATCGACCCGAACCGGCTCATCCATGGAGAAGCGCTTCCACAAAACACGGTGCGCGCCGGCATCGAGGTGGCGCGCCTGGTCGCGGAGGTCTTCGACGGTCGGCCCGAGGTGGATGTCCGGAATCCCTCGAACCTGGTCGCTTCGGTGAACGGCCTCCGGTTCGAGTTCGGCTCCGCATCGTTCCAGGAAAAGTGGGCCCTCTACCGGAAGATTCGCCCGGCTCTTCACGTCTCGGTCGGATCGGGCCCCGAGGCGTCGGCGCGCGAGATCGATCTCCGGTATCCGAAAAAAGTGATCGTGAGAGAAAGGGGGTAAGCGGCAGTGCCGAAACGAGACCATATTCTGGTGGGACTGGACATCGGCACGACCAAAATTTGCGCCATCGTGGCCGAGGTCACGGACGAGGGTGCCGTGAACATCGTCGGGGTGGGGTCGAGCCCCTCACGAGGGCTGCGCAAAGGGGTCGTCGTCAACATCGAGAGCACGGTGGAGTCCATCAAGAAGGCGGTGGAGGAGGCCGAGCTCATGGCCGCGGTCCAGATCAACTCGGTCTACACGGGGATCGCGGGCAGTCACATTTCCGGCGAGAACTCCAAGGGGGTCGTGGCGCTGAAGAAACAGGAGGTCACCTGGCAGGACATTCAGCGAGCGATCGAGACCGCACGGACCGCCGCAGTCCTGCCGCAGGATCGGCGAATCCTGCACATCATTCCCCGGGAGTTCATCGTCGATGACCAGGACGGCGTGCGTGATCCGCTCGGGATGTACGGCTCGCGCCTGGAGGTCAGCCTCCACATCATCACGGGAGCCGTGACATCGGCGCAGAACATCATGAAGAGCGTGAATCGGGCGGGCCTGGACGTGGTGGACATCGTCCTGCAACCGCTGGCATCCAGCGAAGCGGTGCTCACTCCGGAAGAGCGGGAGCTGGGCGTCGCGATGGTCGATTTGGGAGGCGGCACCAGCGACCTGGCGATTTTCTTGGAGGGGAGCATCCGGCACACGGCGGTGCTCCCGATCGGCGGGCAGCACCTCACGAAGGACATCGCGTTCGGCCTGCGGACGCCGCAGGCGGAAGCCGAGAAGATCAAGATCCGACACGGCGTCGCGCTCGCCGAGCTTGCCGAGGAGGAGGACTGCGTCGAGGTGCCCAGTGTCGGGGAGCGATCGCCACGGAGCGTCTCCACGAAGACGTTGGCCGAGATCATCGAGCCTCGCGTGGAGGAGATGTTCGATCTGGTGCAACGGGAAATCGTCCGGACGGGGTACGAGGGCATGTTGGCGGGCGGGGTGGTCATCACCGGCGGCACGTCCCTGCTGAGCAAGATGCCCGAGTCGGCCGAGCGCGTGCTGGACCTGCCCGTTCGGCGGGGCGTGCCCGGCGGGATCGGCGGCCTGCGCGACATCGTCAGCAACCCCATGCACGCGACCGGCGTCGGCTTGATCCTGCACGCGTTGCGTCATGCCGAAGAGCTGGAAACTGCGGGATACCGACACGGTCGGCCGATGGGCCGGGTCTTGGCTCGCATGCGCGCGTGGATGTTCGACTTTTTCTAGCGTCGAGCGTCAATCGCATCGGCGGATCCATAGAGTCGGAAGGGTCAGTGGAGTCTCGCGGGTCGCTAAGACCCTCCGTCCTGACCCGATGAACCCGACAGACCCTATGGGCGCGAACGACGCTCGACGCAATGACGCACTTGACGTTTGTGACATAACGAGCTCACCCGATCGCACGGCTCGGAAGGAGGAATGCCATGTTCTCGTTTCAGGAAAGTGATGTCATGCCCGTACGTATCAAGGTGTTCGGAGTCGGAGGCGCCGGCTGCAATGCGGTCAACACCATGATCGAGGCCGGTCTCTGCCGCATCGAGTTCATCGCCGCAAACACCGATCTGCAGGCGCTCGACCGGTCCAAGGCCATCTTCAAGCTTCAACTTGGGCCCGTGCGCACCGCCGGGTTGGGCGCGGGGTCCAAACCGGACGTGGGCAGGGATGCCGCGATGGAGAGCAAGGACGAGATCCGCGAATCCCTGGAAGGCGCGGACATGGTCTTCGTCACGGGTGGCATGGGCGGGGGCACGGGAACCGGCGGCGCACCGGTGGTGGCCGCGATCGCCCGTGAGGCGGGCGCGCTCACCGTGGGCGTGGTCACCAAGCCGTTCGAGTACGAAGGACGGCGTCGCATGACGCAGGCCGATGACGGCATTCGCGAACTGCGAAAAAACGTCGACACGCTTCTGGTGATCCCGAACCAGCGGCTACTGGGGATCGTGGACAAGTCGACGCCCCTGCTCGAAGCCTTCACGCTGGCGGACGATGTGCTGCGGCAGGCGATCAAGGGGATCGCCGACGTGATCACCACGACCGGTTTCATCAACGTCGACTTTGCCGACGTGCGCACGGTCATGACCTACACGGGCCGTGCCGTGATGGGCGTCGGCATCTCCCGGGGAACCAACCGCGCCATCGAGGCGGCCCAAAAGGCGATCTCCAGCCCCTTGCTGGAGGAAGGCAGCGTCGAGGGGGCCAAGGGGGTCTTGTTGAATATCACGGGTGGTACCAACCTGACGCTCCACGAGATCGACGAAGCCGCCTCCATCATCAAGGAAGCGGCCGATCCCCAGGCGAACATCATCGTGGGCCAGGTGCTGGAACCGGGGCTCGACGACGACGTCATGGTCACGGTGATCGCCACGGGATTCGAGGAGCAGGAGCCGCTCCCGAAGCCCACACTCGTCGACAAGCCCGCCCTGATCGAGAAGCCCGCCACCCGCGTGGGCCGGGCCTCGCAGCAGGTCATGGCGGCCGTCCAGGCGCTGGCCGGCGATGCCTCGCGGAAGGACCTGGATCGCCCCACCTTCCTGCGCCGGTTCGGCGAGCAGCGGGAGGGTCAGGAGCGGCTCACCCTCACCGCCGAGGACGAGTGGGACGTGCCGACCTTCCTGAGGAAGCAATCGGACTGAGCCATGACGGGCCTCGCACGGATCATTGCAGCGGAGACGGATATCCTCGGGGATGGGCCGCCGATCACGGTGCCCGCCTTTGCCGGTGGGCGGGGTCCCGTTCGCCATTTCTTTGGCACCAGGCCGCGCCCTGACGCCGGTGACCCGGGTACGAGCAACGGAACCGCGGCCGGTGTTGAGGAGGAGGATCGGGGTGACCGGAGCAAGGCCGTGCCCCAGCGCAGGCGACGGCCCATGATCGTCGTCTCGGTCAAGCAGGTGCATGGCACCGAGGTCCTGATCCTGGATCGCCCGGTCGGGGACGGGGAGGCCTTTCCGGGCGGGTGGGATGCGATCGTCACAGATCAGCCGGGTCTGCTCCTCACGGTTCGCACGGCCGATTGCGTCCCCTTGCTGATGTACGATCCCGGGCGACGCGTCATCGCCACCGTGCACGCGGGCTGGCGGGGCGCCGTGGCCGGGATCGTCTCGAGGACCATCGAGGCGATGCGGGACCGCTTCGGAAGTGAGCCGGCGGCTTTGGAGGTGGGCATCGGCCCCTCGGTCGGCCCGTGCTGCTATGAGGTGGATGCGCCCGTGCTGGCTCCGCTACGTGACCGGTTTTCGGAGTGGCGTCAGGTGGTCGAGCCGACCAGTCCGGACACCGCCATGCTCGATCTGGGTGCGTTGGTCCGACGGCAGGCCGAGCGCGCTGGCGTGCAGCCGAATCGGGTCAGGGCCGTCCGCGTCTGCACGGTGTGCCACCCCGGTTTGTTTTACTCCTACCGGCGTGAAGGCAAGGTGAACGGCACGATGGTCAGCGGAATAATGCTCTTGGGGGGCGGACATACGCGGTCGCGTCACTCCCCCTCCTAATTGGCGATGCCTCCGCCTCCTGACATCACCGGCGGCGTCCAGTACAATGAGGCCATTTCCTGGAAGTGGGGGCCATGGCGTGGGATAATGCCCCGTGGCTCGGCGGGGATGACCCGATGGTGTGCGGGTGGGCGGACTCGATGGACGGCCTGACATTGCCGAGCACCTGCAGCAGGTGCGGGAGGGTATCACCCGCGCTGCGGAGCGGGCGGGGCGCGACCCCTCGTCGATCAGGCTGGTCGTGGTGTCCAAGGGCGTTCCCGTCGAGCATGTCGAGCAGGCCGTCCGGGCCGGGGCGCGGCATATCGGGGAGAATCGGCTGCAGGAAGCCCTGCCGAAGATGAGCGCCCTGGGCTCGCGATACGAGGATCTCCACTGGCATTTCATCGGCACGCTGCAGCGGCGAAAGGTGAAGTCGGTGGTCGGCGCCTTCGAGATGATCCAATCGGTACACAGTCATTCCCTGGCGGAGGACATCGACCGGCGCGCGGAAGCCTTGGGTATTCCCCAGCGTGTCCTGCTGGAGCTCAACCTGGGACATGAGCCGAGCAAGAGTGGATTCGATCCGGTGCAGATGAAGGACCTGCTCCCCGCGTTGGACGGCCTGCCGTTCCTCAAGGTCGAGGGCTTGATGGCAATCCCGCCCTATACGGAAGACCCGGAGCACGCGCGGCCCTATTTCCGGCAGCTTCGTGAGCTGGCGCACAGGCTCCGGGGGATCCCCTGTCAGCGGGTGGCCTTGCGAGAATTGTCCATGGGCATGTCGCATGATTATGAGATCGCCGTCGAGGAGGGTGCGACCATGGTCCGCGTGGGCCGAGCCATATTCGGTGAACGAGATGCCTGATGAGGCGATCGACAGGAACGTGGCCCTGATCGGGGCGGGTCAGATGGCGGAAGCGCTGATCGGCGGCTTCTTGGAGTCCGGGCTGCTGACCGCGAGCCGGCTTTGGGCCACGGATCCCAGCGCCGAACGACGCGATCTGGTCGGTCGCCGGTACGGTATCCGCGTCGGAGTCGACAATCGGGAGGCCGCAGACTGGGCGTGTGTGGTGATCTTAGCGGTCAAGCCGCAAACCATGTCTGCCGTCGTCGATGAGCTTGCCGGGTCCCTGGCGGGCAAGCTCGTCATTTCGATCGCGGCCGGCGTGCCGCTGCGGCAGATTGCGGAGCGTCTGAAATCCGAGGCGCGGCTCGTCCGGGTCATGCCCAACGCCCCGGCCCTGCTGCGGGCGGGCGTCTCCGCCCTGGCCGCGGGGCCGACGGTCGCGGAGGAGGACGCGAAGCTGGCTCGCCGCCTGCTGGAGACCGTGGGGCGCGTGGTTGAGGTGGGCGAACCATTGATGGATGCGGTCACGGGACTGAGCGGCAGCGGTCCGGCCTACGCCTTTCTGATGATCGAGGCTCTGGCCGACGGGGGGGTGAAGATGGGGCTCCCGCGCGACGTCGCGGTGACGCTCGCGGCCCAGACCCTGGCGGGGGCTGCAAAGATGTGGATCGAGACGGGCGAGCATCCCGGCGGGCTCAAGGACCGGGTCGCCTCGCCGGGCGGCACGACGATCGCGGGGTTGCATGAGCTCGAGAAGGGTGGCTTGCGGTCCGTTCTCATGAAAGCCGTGGAAGCGGCAACGGAAAGGTCCAAGACGCTGGGAAGACAATGTTCGTAGCCGGAAATGTTTTGCTCGGTCTCGCGACGGTCGCGGACTGGCTGCTGACAATCTATATGTGGGTCATCATCATCAGGGCGCTGATCTCCTGGGTCAATCCGGACCCCTGGAACCCGATCGTTCAGTTTCTCGATCGAGCAACCGAGCCGGTGCTGGCTCCGATTCGACGCAGGATGGGCTGGCGGATGGGGATCGATCTGTCGCCGTTGCTTGCCATCGGCATTATCATCTTCATGAAAATCGCGGTGGTGCAGTCGCTTCAAGAACTAGCCATTCGCCTGCATTGAGGCACAGCAGAAGGGGCCCACTATGAGAATTACGCCACTCGAGATTCAGCAAATGGTGTTCAAGGTTCGTCTGCGGGGCTATGATCGGCAGGATGTGGATCGTTTCCTCGAGGATCTGGCCCAAACGGTGGAGGCGGTCAATCGCGAAAATGCCGACCTGCGAGACAAGTTGGGTGCGGTCGAGCGTCAACTCTCGGAGGTCAAGAAGGCGGAAGCGACCCTGGCCAACACGCTGGTGTCGGCGCAGGCGGTCGGTGAGGACCTGAAGCAGTCTGCGCAGCGAGACGCCGAGCTGATCGTCAAAGAAGCCGAGCTGAGGGCCTCGGAGATGGTCCGCGAGGCCAGGGTGGAGCTGGTCAATACCCATCGGGATCTGGCCGATCTTCGGAAGCAACGGCTGGTGATGGTTGAACGCCTGCGCTCGACGCTGCGGACCTTTGAAGGCCTCCTCGAGATGGAAGAAGAGAGCGTGAGCGCCGAACAGGCCGACTCCGCCGACCACGCCAAGCGCATCGCCTGACCGCGTCTGTCCGGCGTGGCCCACCTGCCGAGCCTGGGTTATCCATGCCGCCTTCTGCTGCAATCGCAAACTCGCCACGAAGGGTCATGTATAACCCAGGCTAGCTCGCACGGGCGATCCCGCCCGCGCGTCGCGACCATCATGTCGTCATTCGAGCCCATCGAGCGTGCGCTGCACCGTGCCGTGGAGGCGCGCGTGTTCCCCGGCGCGGTGCTCATGGTACGCGCGGCCGGGACCGTCGTCTACGCCGGCGCCGCGGGTCTCGCCGCGCGCCTGCCCAAGGCCGAGCCGGCTTCCGTCAGCACCGTCTACGACCTGGCATCCCTGACGAAGCCGCTGGCGACCGCGGGCGCCGTGCTGTGCCTCGTCCAGGACGGAATGCTCGATCTGGACACACCGGCCTGCGACCTGCTTCCTGCCCTGAAAGACCATGCCTTCGGTGTCGCCACCATCACCCAACTGTTGAGTCACCGCGCGGGGCTGCCGGCATGGCTTCCTTATTACAAATGGGTCGCCGCGCAGGATCGCCGGGAGCCCGGGTTTCTGGGAAGCCGCGCCGCGCGTGAGGCCCTGGTGGGGTACCTGGCCGGTCAGTCTCCGGCCTACCCCGTCGGTACGGAAAGCCGGTACAGTGACCTGGGGTTCATGCTGCTGGGGCTGGTGATCGAGAAACGGGCGGCAAGGCCGTTGGATGAGTTCTGCCAGAGTCGCCTTTTCGAACCCATGGGCGCGACCCCGATGGCCTTCAGACCGACCATGGGAGGAGTCGTCTCCGATCAGGCGAAGGGTACGGAAGGCAGGGTGATCGCCCCGACCGAGGAGGACCCGTGGCGCAGCCGTCTGCTGCGAGGAGAGGTGCACGACGAGAATGCCTATGCGATGGGCGGGGTGGCCGGCCACGCGGGGCTCTTCGGTGACGCGGCCGCGGTCCTGACGATCTCCGGACACTGGCTGGAGGCCTATCTCGGCCGCCAGTCGTTCCTGCCTTCAGATCTGGTCCGGCGGTTCGTGACGCGATCGGACACCGCCGGATCGAGCTGGGCGCTGGGATGGGATACGCCGTCGCCCCCGTCCTCCTCCGGGCGACGATTCTCCTCCCGGTCCTTCGGACATCTGGGGTTCACAGGGACGTCCCTCTGGGTCGATCCCGAACGCGAGCTCGAGGTTGTCCTGCTCTCGAATCGGGTCCACCCGTCGCGCGACAACGAAGCCATCAAGCAGTTTCGACCGTTCATTCACGACTTGATCTATGAGACGTTTATAGGGGAGTAAAGGCGTCTCGCCCTCCCTTTTCCCTCCCCCTCCTCACCCCAACACTCTCCGCCGAAACGGGGTAGAGGGAAACTGGTTGGACGCAGTCTTGTCCAAAATAGCGCGTCGTGGTCCGTCCGGGGCAGGGGGCACGCCCGTCCTGCTCAGCGCTCCGGTTCGACCGCACTACGCCTCGCAGGCGCTCGGCTGCGGATCTTGCTGCGTGCCACCCCACGGGGCACGCAGCTTCGGACAGTCCTCGCCGTCCG
>JBFKNO010000050.1:0-13552 GCA_041629275.1 Nitrospiraceae bacterium | reverse complement strand
GCCAACCGGCGGCGGCGTCTGGTGATCACCGCGACGCAGATGCTCGAGTCGATGACGCAGAACCAGCAACCGACCAGGGCCGAGGCCTCGGATGTCGCGAACGCCGTTTTCGACGGGACGGATGCGGTGATGCTGTCGGCCGAGACCTCGGCGGGCCGCTATCCGGTCGAGTCCGTCCGGGTCATGGACCGCCTGGTGCGAGCGGCGGAAGCGGGAACGGACCTGCGTCGCGCCCGCGTGGACGGGTCGGGTCTGGGCGAGAGCTCGATCACGGAGGCCGTGTGCCAGGCCGCGTGTAACGCGGCGGCGGCGATCGGGGCCGCGGCGATCGTGGCATTCACCGAGTCGGGTGCCACGGCCCGGCTCCTGTCCAAGTGGCGGCCGGCCCCGCCCATCCTCGCCCTGACGCCCTCCGAAACAGTGCGGCAGCGCATGGGGCTCTATCCGGGCGTCCTCCCGTTCACGATGGCCAATATCGTCGAGGCGGAGGCGCGCGTGGCCGAGGCGGAACGGCATCTCAAACAGCAACACTTGATCCATGCCGGCGATCGTCTCGTGATCGTGTCCGGTACGATGGCCGGCCGGCAGGGCGGAACGAATATCATCAAGTTGCATGAAGTCGCGTGAAGAAGCGTGAGGAGTGAGGAGTGAGGAGTCAGGAGTTGAAAAAGAAGTGGATTATTGTGGTTGCCCTGGTGATGGGCGTGCTGGGGGAAGCGGGGACAGCCGGCGCGCTGACCGGCGACATCACGAACGATCCGACGGAGGTCGTCAAGAGATACGCGAAGCTCGATTACAGGGGCGCGCGGCTGAACGCCGAATCACAGCAAGTGCTCCGTCCCCACGTGGCATGGCGGGACGAGCCCGCCTGGGGGTCGGTGGTCGTCGTGGCGGACTACACCGTCCTCCAGCAGACGAAGGAGTGGGACATCGTGAGCATGCTGGAGGCCCGCATCCCGGTCGAGTACCGCGTCCTGGGAACGGTGTACTGGAAGACCGCCAGCTTTCTTCCCGATCCGGGAACCGAGCGCGTCAGTTTTCGCGTCAAAGGGCGTGCGATGCGCTGGCGGATCGTCGAGCCTCAGATCCCGCCCCACGTCGGGGTCAAGCGCATGATCAACTTCGTCCGGCAGGCCATCCTGCTCGAGACCGATCCCGTGCATATCGAGAAGCTGACCGCGCTTCGCGATGAGCTCGAGCAGGTGAAATGACCCGCATGACGACACGCACGAAGGTCGACCTGTTGATTTTCGACTTGGACGGCACCCTGATCGAGTCGAAATGGGACATCGCAGCATCGGTGAATCTGACGCTGAAAGATCTGGGCTTGCCCTGTCGCGAGGAGGAGGAGATCTTTGGCTTCGTCGGCGACGGCGTCAGGCGTCTCTTGCGGCTGGCTGTCGGCGAGGAGAACCAGTCCAAATACGAGGAAGCGCTGTCGGTCTTCCGGCGGCATTATCTCGAGCATTGCCTGGACCGGACGCGCTTCTACCCCGGCATCGACGACGTCTTGAGCCATTTTCGGGAGAAAGACAAGGCCGTGGCCACCAACAAAGCCATTGAGTACACCAAGGTCATCCTGGATGGATTGGGCACCCACCACTTTGCCTATGTGGTTGGTGGCGACGACGGGTTCGGGCTCAAGCCGGAGCCCGGGATGTTGCTGCACATCTTGGAGCAGCTCCACATCGGGAAGGACCGCGCCGTGCTGGTCGGCGACAGCACGAACGACATCAACGCGGCTCACAACGCGGGCATTCGCGTCTGCGCGGTCGGGTACGGCATGGGCAACCGTGACAGGATGGCCTCCTGCCGGCCCGACTGGTTCATCGAACAACCTCAAGAATTGATCGAGATATTCGCATGAGACACCACATCCCCCTTCCCCTTTTGATCATCGCCTGCGTGGCGCTCCTGTTCGGGCCGGCCTCGGCCTCCGAGGTCCAGCGGCAGTCGGCCGGCCTGGCGGACCGCGTCATCGAGCACAAGTTGGCCAACGGATTGACCCTCCTCATGGTGCCGCGGCACCAGGCCCCGGTGGTGTCGATCAACGTCACCTTCAAAGTCGGCGGCATGGACGAGCGCACCGGACAAACCGGCGTCGCGCACCTGTACGAGCACATGGCCTTCAAGGGCACGCGGCGAATCGGGACGACCGATTACCAGCAGGAAAAGAGTAGGCTCGACGAGCTCGACCGCTTGAATGCCGAGATTCAGAAGGAGCTCGAACGGCTGGAGGCGGTCGGAGAGGAGACCTCGAGTCGCCTCGAAGCGCTTCGGAATCAATTCAAGGACGTGCAGCAGGAGGCGGGGGCCTACGTCGTCCGGAACGAGCTGTCGCAGCTGTACCAGCGCCACGGCGGCGTGGGCTTGAACGCCTCGACGGGAAAAGACGTGACGCGCTACTTCATCAGCCTGCCGGCCAACCGCCTGCCCCTCTGGGCCGCGATCGAGGCCGACCGCATGGCGAACCCGGTCTTTCGGGAGTTCTACAAGGAGCGGGCGGTGGTGATGGAGGAGCGACGTCTCCGCACCGATGACAATCCCTCGGGGCTGCTCTATGAAGCCTTCGTCGCCGCGGCCTTCGAGGCCCATCCCTATGGGTTTCCGACCATCGGATGGGCGAGCGATCTCAAGGCCCTGACGCCGGAAGTGACGAGGACGTTCTTCGAGACGTACTACGGTCCCTCCAACGCGGTCATTGCGATCGTCGGCGACATCCAGCCAGCCGAGGTGATCGCGCTCGTCGAGAACACGTTCGGCAGGATCAAACCGGGTCCCCCGCCTCCCCGCGGCATCACGAGGGAGCCGGCGCAGCGCGGCGAGCGGCGCGTGGAAGTGGAGTTCGATGCCGAGCCGATGATGTTCATCGGATATCACAAGCCGTCGATCGGCGATCCCGATGATTTCGTGTTCGACGTGATCGACGCCGTCCTGTCCGAGGGCGTGACCTCGCGGCTGTATCGGAGCGTCGTCCGGGAGAAGCGCCTGGCGAGCACCCTCGGCACCAGCTCCAGCGTTCCCGGTGCGCGCGCGGCGAATCTGTTCATGATCAGCGCGGTCCCGCTCGCGCCGCACCAGCCGGCGGAGGTGGAGGCGGCGATCGAGGAGGAGCTCGAACGATTGAAGACGGAGCCCGTCGAGGCGGGGGAGCTGGAAAAGGTGCTCAACAACCTCGACGCGGACCTGATCCGCTCCTTGCGGTCCAATCAGGGTCTGGCTTCGCAACTGTCGTATTTTCACACGGTCGCCGGGGACTGGAAGTATCTCCTCAACCTGCGCCAGAAGATCGCCGCCGTGACGCCGGATGACATCCAGCGCGTCGCCCGGCGCTATTTCACCAAGACGAATCGGACGGTCGCAGTGCTCGTCAAGCCGACGGAGAAGAAAATCTGAAAGGGTCATCAATCGGAACAGTGGCCGTGGGCCTCCGGTCCACCCTGAATGGTACACAGCCGAGACGTCGTAGCTGCAGCATCTCACGCTGCCGGCGGTCTGGCGCCATAAGATGGCGCGGCTACAATCAGGCGGCCTGACATGCTCGCGTGAAGACTTGCAGGAAAGCCTTCGCGCATTTTCTACACAAGGTGGTGAACGGGTGAAATCGACATTGCCGACATATGAACAGCGCTGGACATGGCTCAGGCTGCGCTGCCTGATCACGATGGTCTTGCTCATCGCGACATGCGGAAGCTCGTCCGGGCTGGCGCAGGACGTGACCGGCGGGCTCCCGGACCCCAGGGAGATGCGCTTCGAACCGGTCGAGTTCCGTGCGCCGGAGCCGGAGCGCGTCGTGATGCAGAACGGGATGGTGGTCTATCTGCTCGAGGACGCCGAGTTGCCGCTCGTGACGGTCTCCGCCATGTTTCGAACGGGAGGGTGGCTCGATCCGGCCGACAAGGTAGGGCTCGCCGCCATCACCGGCAGCGTGATGCGAACGGGCGGGACGGCACGGATGACGGCCGAGGAGGTCGACGAGGCGCTGGAGCATCTTGCGGCGCAAGTCTCCGTCGGGATCGGCCGGACATCCGGCAGCGCCATGCTGGACGTGCTCAAGAAGGACCTCGAGACGGGGCTGCAAATGTTCGCCGATATCCTGAGGACTCCTCGCTTCGATCCATCCCGAGTGGAGCTGGCAAAGCTCCAGATCATGGAGTCCATCCGGCGTCGCGACGACCAGCCGGAGTCCATTGCCGGCCGCGCCTTCCGGAAGCTACTCTACGGAGAGGGGCACCCGCTGGCGAGGGAGAGCTCGCTCGAATCGTTGTCGCGCATCAGCCGCGAGGACCTCGTCGCGTTCCATCGGGAAACGTTGCATCCCAACGGCGTGATTCTCGGCGTGACCGGCGATTTCGAGAAGAATCAGATGCTGGCGGCGCTCCGGCGCGTGTTCGGGGAATGGCCTCGGGGGCCTGTTCGATCCATCGACCTGCCGCCCGCGCCGAACGGCGTGCGAGGCGCTGGAGAGGTGGACGGCGCCGTGGTTCGATACGTGGGCAAGGGAACTTCACAGACGCATCTGCGTGTCGGCCATCTGACGCTGAAGGAGAAGGACCCGGATTATCCGGCGCTGGCGATCGCGAACGACATCCTCGGGGGCAGCTCGTTCAGGAGCCGGCTGTTCATGGACGTGCGCACCCGCCAGGGGCTGGCCTATTCCGTGGGGAGCGGGCTTCGGCCCGGCGTGTGGGATCGCGGGATTTGGCTCATGTACGCCGAGACCAAGTCGGAGTCGACGGCGCAAGTGATCGAGAGCCTGATCGCGAACCTGCAGCGGCTGTGCGAGCAGCCCGTCACCGACGAGGAGCTGGAAGAGGCGAAAGAAGCCTTCGTGAACTCCTTCGTGTTTTCCTTCACGAGCCCGGCGCGCATCGTGAATCGGCTGATGGGCCTGGAGTATGACGGGTTGCCGAGAGACTTTCTCGAGCAATTGCGTGACAAGGTCGTCAAGCTCACCAAGGAGGATCTGTTGCGGGCCGCGCGGGCCCATCTGCAGCGGGACCGGCTGAGGATCCTCGCGGTGGGGCCCGGGCAGACGCTGCCAAAGATGCTGTCAACCTTCGGCCACGTGCGCGAGATCCAATTGAAGGACTAGCGTGCGGGGGAACGGACAGGAGCAACCTGGGCGGGGGGGCCGGGCACGAATGACCGCGCAGCCGGTGCAGATCGAGGTCGTGCAGGGGAGCATTCTGGAGGTCGACGCGGACCTGGTCGTGAACGCCGCCAACAGCCTGGGAGTCATGGGCGGGGGCGTGGCCGGCGTGCTGAAGCGGGCGGCCGGCGTTGCGGTGGAGGAGGAGGCACGAAACGTTGCGCCGATTCCGGTGGGCACGGCGGTGCTGACCTCCGGCGGGAAGACGACATTCAAGGGCATCGTCCATGCGCCGACCATGCCGCGGCCGGCGATGCGCATCCCCGCCGACAATGTGGCGCTGGCCACACGCGCGGCCCTGACTCTTGCGGACGAGCACGGATTTGCTTCGGTGGCCTTGCCGGGCATGGGCACCGGCGTCGGCGGCGTGAGGCACGAGGAGGCGGCCGGCCGCATGGTCGCCGAGATTCGCGCCTATTCCGCGCGATCGCTCCGTCGGGTGATCCTGGTGGACGTCGATGCGGCCATGGTCGAGGCCTGGCGGGCGCAGCTACAGTGAGATCTCTGATTCCTCCCCTTTGTAAGGGGCCTGTCCGCCGAAGCTTCAGCGAAGGCGGAAGGTGAGGCGAGGTAGAACTCAAAACTAAAAACTAAAAACTAAGTTCGACTCCCTCCCCCAGGCCCCCGCCTACTCCCATGGGGCTTCGGCGGGCAGGCCTCCTTACAAAGGAGGGGTAACGATGATCAATGAGACGTGGCGAGTGACGAATTCCCCATGGCGTTGGAAGACGACTTTACCGACATCGTGAAGAAAGCCAGGAATGGGCAAGGCCTGTCCCCGGGCGAGCTTGCGAAGCGGTGCGGGCTCGACGCGAGCCGCCTCACGACCTTGGAGCGGGGGGCGGAGCCGCCGAGCCGCGAAGAGGTGGCCGCCATCGCGCGCGGTCTGGGGCTTCGATCGGAGGCGCTCACGCAGGTTGCCCTGGAAGGGTGGACGCCCGCGCCGACACCCGCGACGGTTCGCGAGGTGCACACGATCCACGGCGACATCGGCGGCTATGCGGTGAAGGGGTACGTGCTGTGGGACGCGCAGGTGAAGGAGGCGATCCTCGTCGACACGGGGTATGACGCCGACGCGGTCCTGTCGTTCCTGAGAGATCGCGGCCTCAAGCTGAATGCCGTCTGTTTGACGCACGGGCATTCGGACCATGCGGGGAAGCTCGAACGCATTCTTTCCGAATGGCCCGTTCCCGTGTATCTGGGGAGAGAGGACGAGGCGCTGGCTCCGTGGCTGCCGGACAAACAATCGCTCGTCGAGCCGACGGATGGACGGAACATCTGCGTTGGCCGCCTGACCGTCGAGTGCCTCACCACGCCGGGCCATACGCCAGGGGGTATCTGCTACCGTGTTCGCACCGAGCACCACGACGTCTGCTTCGTGGGCGACACGCTCTTCGCGGGATCGGTCGGGCGCGCCAATCCGTTCTCTCTCTATCCCGCCCATCTGGATTCGGTCCGCACGCGTGTGCTGCAGCTCCCGCAACAGACGATCTTGTTCCCCGGGCATGGACCCAATACGACGGTCGGGGAGGAGCGGGAGCACAATCCCTTCTGGGTGGCGGCGTAGCGCCGATGGAACGTTCTTCTCATGGATAACGAGCAGGACACGCACAGGCCTGATGGTTCGTGGGAGAGGCTCGCCCCCTCCGAATCTCCGCCGTCCTCGTTGCAACCGGCCGACACCCATGCGGACGATGGGGAGGAGCCCGAGCGATCCCGGTCTGGCGTGTGGCTGCCCGCCACGCTGTTCGGCGTCACGGTCTTCACGACGCTCTGGGCCGGCGCCTACCACACGAATACCGAGGTGTTTGTCGGCGCCTGGGAGTTCATCCGCCGGGACCCGAGCGTTCTGCTGGCGGGCATTCCCTTCGCGCTCACCTTGCTCGGCATCCTCGTCACGCACGAGATGGGGCATTACGTGCTGTCGCGGATTCATCGGGTTCCTGCCAGCTTCCCGCTGTTCATTCCCGGTCCGCCGCATTTCATCGGCACGTTTGGGGCCATCATCAGGATGCGCGGGCCGATCCTCAGCCGCAAGGCGCTCTTCGACATCGGCGTGGCCGGCCCGCTGGCCGGCTTCGTCGTGGCGCTGGTGGCGCTGATCATCGGGTTGTCCCGGGCGGAGATCGTGCCGGCGGAGCAGCCCTATGGGCTCCAGCTCGGCGAGCCGCTGCTCCTCCAGTTTTGCGCCTGGCTGGTCGTCGGGCCGATCCCGGCGGGCAAGGATATTGCGCTCGATGCGGTGGGGTTCGCCGCCTGGTTCGGCTTGTTCATCACGTTTTTGAACCTCATCCCGATCGGCCAGCTCGATGGCGGGCACGTGGCCTACGCCTTGTGGGGCGAGCAACAGCATCGGATCGCGATCGGCATGGTGCCGGTGCTCCTGCTGCTCGGGATGGTCGGCTGGCCGGGGTGGTTCGTCTGGGCCGGCCTGGCGGGCTTCATCGGTCTGGCGCATCCCCCGGTTCAGGACCCCCAGGTCGCGCTCGGCCGGACCCGCGTCTGGGTAGGCTGGCTCGCCTTCGCGATCTTCATCCTCACGTTCTCACCCATACCCTTCTCTATCCGCTAGGGCACAGCTCAGCACTCAGGACTCAGCACCCAGCGCTGGGCTCCTGTATGTCTCCATGCACGAGGCTGAGGGAGGCGGCTCAGTCTGTGCCGTTGGGACGGGTGCTGGACAGTTCCTCGAGCGCGAGAATCAGCGCGTGGGTGCCGGCCTTGCCATGGCCCTGGGCCTGGACGGAGAGATAGAGCTGATGGACCAGCGCGAGGCCGGGGAGGACGAGGCCCATCCGCTTCGCTTCGTCCAGGGCGATGCCCATGTCCTTGATGAAATGCTCGACGAGAAAGCCGGGCGCGAAATTGCGTCGCAGGATGCGCGGCGCAAGGTTGTCGAGGGTCCAGCAGGACGCGGCGCCGCCGGAGATGGATTCCAGCATCGTCTCGGGATCGAGCCCGGCCCCGTGCCCGTAGAGGAGGCTCTCGCAGACCCCGATCATCGTCCCGGCGATGACGATCTGGTTGCACAGCTTGCTGTGCTGTCCGGATCCGGCCGGCCCCTGGTAGACGATCTTCTTCCCCATCACTTCAAAGATGGGCATGAGCGCCCGCACGACCTGTGGCTCGCCACCGACCATGATGGACAGGCTGGCGGTCTTTGCCCCGACATCGCCGCCTGACACGGGCGCGTCCGCCGCATGAGCCCCCTGGGCCTCAGCCGCCCTCGCGATCTCTCGCGCGAGGCTCGGCTCCGTCGATGTCATATCCACGAGCACCGCTCCAGGCTTCGCGCCGGCCAAGACCCCTTGGCGGCCGAAATAGACGTCGCGGACGTCCTCCGGCAATCCCACCATGGTGATCGTCACATCGGAGCCCGCCGCCACGTCCGCGGGTGTGTCACGCCAGGCCGCGCCCGCCTCGATGAGGGGCTTTGCCCTGGCTTGGGTTCGGGAGTGGACCGTCACCCGGTACCCCCTGGCGAGCAGATGGCCGCACATGGACGCGCCCATGACGCCCGTGCCGATCCACCCGATGCCGATCCGCGCGGGAGCTTCGGTCAGTTTGCTGAGGGGCTCAGCCATGGCGATCGGCTCGGGGGCTTGGGTCCACGTCGGACGGCGTCAGGACGCATCCTCGTCGGGCGGATGGAGGAGGTCCGGCCTCGGGGAGGATTCGGCACGGATGAACTCGGCGATCCCTCGGACCCTCGCCGTATCCTGCTCGGGAAGAGGCACCCCGATCAACCCCTTGAAGTATCCCTGGTGCCCGGGTACGCGGATGTGTGCGTTCACGACCACGCGGTCGCCGTCCTCGATGGGTGGAGGCCGGAACACCGGTGTCCCGCAAAATCCCAGGACGTCGATGGTCAGCGAGCCCGTGCCATCGGTCAGGGCGAAGGTGTAGGCGCCGTAGCAGGCCGCGCCGGAGGGGGTGTAGTAGGGCTCGAGTGCATGAACGTCGGTGACGGTTCCTTCGAGAGTCGCCGTCGTCAGATGGTATTCGTTGGGGTCCTCAAGAATCCTGCCGATCGGAAGCGGGGCCTCCTCGGCCCCGGCCGGGAGGCCGAGCGCCGCGAGGATCGCGAGCGCCGCGAGCGCGCAGGTCTGGGCAAGGCGGGGAGGGCTCGTTCCCTGGGCGGATTGGTCGCGCATGGGGCCGGTCACGGTGATGCATTGTAGCACCGTTTCCGGCTTCGAACACTTTCTTGACGAGAATTGCGCTGGCTATAATGAAGACGACTGTACCGCCGGCATTGAGGCGCGGCCGGCACCTTGGAAGGAGAGAGCAATGAGCCGACACACGAACGCACTCGACGCGTATGTCCGAGACGCGCGGCGGCGCTTCGAGACCGAACTGGAAGAGATGGTACGGATCCCCTCGATCAGCATGGACCCGGCGCACGCCGCCGACGTCCGTCGCATGGCAACGGTGGCGGCCGAGGTGCTGAGAGGGTATGGGGCCCAGGCCGACGTCCTCGACACCGGCGGGTCCCCGGTGGTCACCGGTGGATGGACGACCGGTCGGCGTCATCCCACCCTGGTCATCTACAACCATTTGGACGTGCAACCGGCGCTGGAACCCGAATGGCGCCAGGCTCCCTTCGCGTTCCGCAAGGAGGACGGCGTCTACCATGGCCGGGGCACGACCGACGACAAGGGCCCCGCGCTCACGGCGCTGCTGGCGGCGCGCTACGCCATCGACCAGGGGATCCCGCTCAACATTCGTTTCGTCTGGGAGCTGGAAGAGGAGATCGGCAGCCCCAACTTCGGCAGGGCGCTCGAGCAGCGGGCCCGCCTCCCGAAGCCCGACTCGGTGATGATCTCGGATACGGTCTGGCTGTCGAGGACGAAGCCCGCGATCCCCTACGGCCTCAGAGGCCTGCTTCCCGTCAGCATGACCCTGCGAACGGGCGAGAAGGATGCGCATTCGGGGCTCACCGGGGGGGCGGCGAGGAATCCGCTGTCGGAGCTGGTGGACGTGGCGAGCCGATGCGTCGACGGGCGGACCGGCCGGGTCAAGATCCCCGGTTTCTACGAGGACGTCGTGGCGCCGACCAGGGCGGAGATCCGGAGCTACGTCGACTCGGGCTTCGACGTCAAGCGCTTCATGAAAGCCTACGGCTTCCGGACATTGCGAACCATGGATCCCGCCGAGGCGTTGCGGCGGGTCTGGGCCATGCCCACCTTCGAGGTGCACGGGTTGGTCGGGGGCCACGTCGGCCCCGGAGTCAAGACCGTCGTGCCCGGCACGGGGGAGCTCAAGGTCAGCATGCGCTTGGTTCCCAACCAGCGGCCGCAGAAGATCTTCACCCTCTTCAAGCGCTTTGCGACCCTGCTCAATCCGGACGTGAGGGTGGAGCGTCACGGCATGCTGGAGCCGTATCGCGGCGAGTGTTCCGGTCCCTATGCGGAAGCGGTTAGGAGGGCGGTGCGTCTGGGCTTCGGGAGGCAGCCGGCCTTCATCCGGGAGGGCGGCTCGATCGGCGCGGCGGTGGCCATGCAGAAGGCCTGGGGGGTCCCCATGACGTTCCTGGGTTTGAGCTTGCCCGAGCACGGGTACCATGCGCCCAACGAATTCTTCGATTGGGGGCAGGCCACGGGAGGAATGCGCGCCTTCGTATCGTACTTCGCCGAGCTGTCGGCAATGGAACGGCGAAGTAAAAAGTAAGGCTGACGGAACAAGGAACGGGGAGCGCTATCCTTTGGTTCCTGCGGCCACGAGTTGCTGCAACGACGGGTCCGCGTCGATGACCGCCTTCAACGTCTCGTTGCCGAGCAAGATCCGCCAGGACTGCTCGGTCCCCCCCGGCACCTTCAGGTACCAGGATTTCGCATCCCTCAAATGACGCAGGATGACCCGATTGTCGCGATCGGGCGTGAAGATCAGGCTGTAGGCCATGGTGTAGGCGGCGGCGAACTTCTCGATCGGGTCCGTCGCCAGGTCGTAGGCCCGGCCGGACTCTCGGTAGGCCTCCTTGATGGCCGGATCGTCCAGGGTGCGGTTGAAGGCGACCTTGGTGATCTTCGACCAGGCCAGCTCCGTCAGCGCCCGGGCGCGCAAGTCGGGCTGCTCGGGCGGCACGGCATCGACGACCGCCGCATGGGTTGCGATGGCCGTCAGTTGGTCAAGATTCCAGCGGTAGGCCGCGCCGAGGCGAATGCGGTTCTGCACATCATGCGGACGCAGCGCCGCCAGCCGCTCCATGGCGGGGATCATGCGAAACATGTAGTCGGCGGCGGTCGGCTCATCGTAGCCACCCATCTCCATGCCCAGCGAGATGTCCATGCGCTCCGTCTGCGCGTAGGTATCCCAGTAGAACTCGCTCACGCGCGAGGCGAGGCCTCGGTTCGCGAGCTGGATCTTTTGGGCCGCCAGACCCTTGTTCAGGATCGCGTCGAAGAGATCGCGCGTCAGCGCGGTCAGAGCGTCCGGGTGGTCGGGATCGATGATCAGGATCCGATTGTACAGCGCCACGCGATCCATCAGCGCCGGGAGCTCGGCGGTCTGCTTCAGTGCCGCCGCAAGCGCCTCCGGCGCATCCGCAGGTCCCCACCACTCGGCGGAATCATCGGCCAGCTCGCTGTACTCCATCAGGAACGGCACTGCCGGCTGCTTCGCCGTCGCCGCGACCACGGGCAGATTCAGCACGGCTACATCGCCGGGAAACCCAACACGCTCGAGGTCGGAGAGCACGATCCATTTGAGCGTGACCGCCCTGAGCGCGGCGCGGGGTCTCTTGACCGGATTCGCCCACTGATAGGTGCCGGGTGCGTAGGAGGCCGGTGATGTGATCGGGTTCTTGTAGTAGATGCGAAGGTACACCGCCGATGCCGGCGCCCCCACCATGTCCGAGTCGGCAGAAAGCCGGAACGACGCCGGGGAAACGGATTCGGTCTTGACGTGCTCGATCCTCAGCTCGGTCCCCGATTGACCGTCCCCCACGCGGTTCGAGACGAAGGCGCTCGGGGCATAGCGATGTCTGCGAAGATCCTCCCCGAAGAACACCGCCTTGGCCCGACCCGGCCAGAGCGCGTGGACGCCCAGGTCGTCGCGCAGGACGGGCTCGTCGTTCACCTCTTCGATGGGGGCCCAGCAACGGTCGTAGAGGGCGTCGTCCCGCTCCCGCGATGCCCCGAGGCCGCGCTCCGAGACCATCCGGAGCTGGCAGGCGAAGTCCAGCCGGCCGACCGTCACGCGATCGCCGGCGGACATGCTGCGGACGTAGCGGGTGGCCGCGGCGACGAGACCGTCGCTGCCGGTGCCGCTCACCTGCTTGTCCGAGGCGTCAGCCGTGGTGACGGGGAACCAAGCCGGGAGACCGCACAGCATGACGCTCGCGGTGAACACCGAAGCGGAAATCAGACTCTTTACTCTACAAGCTTGATGAACACGCATGCCGCAACTCCTCGTGTGACCACAGAACAGAAAATGACCGCATAATGTAACACGGCCGATGGGAGCGGTGCCAGGTCGGCTGGATGGAAGGAATGGGTTGCTGCGGGCCGCGTTCAACGGGCGGACGGGGGGTCAGGGATGCGCGGTGGAAGACGACGAGGGCCGCCCCGGACTGATCACTCGACGACGATGGTTGCGCTCATCTCGTGGCCGGGCATATCGCAGAAATACGGAAAGATGCCGGGGCGCTCGGGTACGAACCGAAGTTCGGCCGTGCCCTGGGAGGGGATGATCACGCGCTTGAGGCCCTGCGCGTCGAACTGGGGAGCCCCATCGCCGAGGATGTGAAAGTGCACGCCGGCCAGAAGACCCACGGGCACGAAGGCGTGCAGCTCTGCGTCGGTGTTGTGGATGATCACCCGCGACTTGCGGCCGACCTGCAAGTGAACGCTCGCGGGCTCGAAGGCGCGGTGCCGAATCGTGATGACGGCGGTATCCTCCGGCGCCGTGTCGGAGGGGCTCAGTGTCGGCATGCGGCCGCTCGCAGCCTCCACGGCGACGAGAAACAGCAGAATGATCAGGAGAAGCGGGAATCCAGCGTAACGCGACACGAGCCCCCTTGTCGCTATCCGAGCGTGATCACGGCACGAGACAGATTCTAACGCAAGCTCACGCAGTGCGCTAATGAACTCCAAATTATACTACTCCTAGCTATTTCATGTTGACATGGCGGCTCCTGAAATGTAGCTGCGCCATCTCATGGCGCCGGGACGGGCAGCCTGCACTGCTGTCCCCAATAATCTTGGCTGTGTATTCATCCCCGCACTCATCGCCTGTTGAGGACGACCTGATCGTGAGGTTCCGGATGAGGCCGGGTGCAGGGCCACGCCGACCTGGCGGGTTTCGCTCGTGTCCTCGTGTGGGGCGAGGGGCACGCCCGTCAGTGCGAATCGCGGAGGTTCGGGCCCCGCACTTGCCGAGCAGCCGCGGTCGGTCCCGTTG
>JBFKNO010000049.1:0-13585 GCA_041629275.1 Nitrospiraceae bacterium | reverse complement strand
CGTCGAGATCAGCTATGACCGGGGTGATCCGGTGGCAGTGGATGGCAAGCGACTGAGCCCTGCAAAGCTCGTGGAGCGCTTGAACAAAATCGGGGGCGAGCACGGAGTCGGACGGGTCGACCTGGTGGAGAACCGCTACGTAGGCATGAAGTCGCGGGGCGTCTACGAGACGCCGGGCGGGACGATCCTTCACGTGGCGCACAGAGGGCTCGAGTCGTTGACGCTCGACCGCGAGGTCCTCCACCTGCGCGATTCCCTGGTGCCCAAGTACGCCGAGCTCGTCTATTATGGATACTGGTTTTCGCCGGAACGAGAGATGCTCCAGAAGGCGTTCGACGAGGCCCAGCAACAGGTCAGCGGCACCGTCCGCGTCAAGCTCTATAAAGGAGGGTGCAGCGTGGTCGGCCGGCGCTCGGAGCAATCGCTCTATCGTCTCGACCTGGCCACCTTCGAAGAGGACGAGTCCTTCCGCCAGCGGGATGCGGAGGGATTCATCCGGCTCAACGCCTTGCGGCTCGCCCTGCGGGCGCAGGGCCGCAAGCAGCGAAAACGCGGCTCATCCCCCCGCCTTCGCTGAAGCTCTCACGCGCTTCAGGGTTCCTCAGCCATGGGGCGCCACCCGCATCAGCCCGCGCCCGGCGTCCCGTGAGGCGGAGAAGGCGGGCATGCAAAGGACAGCCTCTGTGACACAGGATGCGCGAAAACCTGGCCGGCCCAGAGCCGACCGTAAGGCGTCAGGAGCAGGCGGCGCGCCCAGCCCCTCCGGCAAGATGTGGTCGGGGCGGTTCCGTGGCGAGACCCATCCGCTGGTCGAACGGTTCACCGGCTCCCTCGGCGTGGATCACCGGCTCGCGGAGTGTGATATCCAGGGCAGTGTCGCGCACTGCCGCGCCTTGGGTCGGGCTCGGATCCTCTCCAGGAGAGAGATGGCGGCGATCCTCCAGGGGCTCGAGAAGGTGCGCGGCGAGTTCGAGCGCGGGCGTTTCGTGGTCCGCCGCGAAGACGAAGATATTCACATGGCGGTCGAGCGACGCCTCACGGAGCTCGTCGGCCCCGTGGGGGGCAAGCTGCACACGGGGCGGAGCCGCAATGACCAGGTGGCGCTGGACATGCGCCTGTACGTCAGAGCCGAGCTGCAGCGATTAGGCGAGCAGGTGCAGGGGCTCCAACGGGTCTTGTTGGAGCGGGCTCAGGCTCATCTCGACGTGGTGATGCCGGGCTACACCCACCTCCAGCGCGCGCAGCCCGTGCTGTTCGCGCACCATCTGCTGGCCTATGTGGAGATGCTGGGCCGGGACCGGAGTCGGCTGGAGGACGCAACGAGGCGGCTTAACGTCCTCCCGCTGGGATGCGGGGCGCTGGCAGGCACCAACTTTCCGCTCGACCGCGAGTACGTCGCCAAGCTCCTCGGCTTCGCGGAGGTCGCGGAGAACAGTTTGGACGCCGTCTCCGATCGGGACTTTGCGCTGGAGGTCGTGGCGGCGCTGGCCATCGTGATGATGCATCTCTCCCGCATGAGCGAGGAGCTGATCCTCTGGATGTCCCAGGAGTTCCAGTTCGTGGACATCCCGGACGCGTTTTGCACCGGCAGCAGCATGATGCCGCAGAAGAAGAACCCCGACGTCCCGGAGCTGATCCGGGGAAAGACGGGTCGCGTCTACGGCGACCTGCTGGCGCTCCTTACGATGATGAAGGGGCTGCCGCTGAGCTACAATCGGGACCTGCAGGAGGACAAGGCGCCGCTCTTCGACGCGCTGGACACGGCGCAGGCTTCGCTCGAGGTGTTGACGGAGGTGATGCGAGGGCTGCTCGTGAACCGCGGGGTCATGAGGAAGGCGGCCGAATCCGGCTTCATGCTGGCCACGGAGCTGGCGGATTACCTCGCGGTGCGGGGCGTGCCCTTCCGGGAAGGGCACGCGATCGCGGGTCGCGTGGTGCGGTACTGCCTCGACCGCGGCACAGAGCTCCAGGGGCTGAGCCTCGACGAGCTGCAGGGATTTTCCCGGCAGTTCGAGAAGGACGCGCTCGACGTGCTCACCCTGGAGGGGGCCATCGAGCGCAAGGGGCAGGTCGGCGGCACCGCGCGGAAGCAGGTCGAGCGTCGGATCAGGGCCTTGCGAAAGCAGCTCGCGTGACGGACGAGGGCGCTCGGCGCGGGGAAAAAGGACCGGACGTGCCGAAATTTGGCAGCTTCGGAGCGGCAATCATTTGGATAGGTTTGGCCGCCGCGGTCGTGCTAGACTTGCTCGGTGGCTGCGGCAAAATCGGCCCGCCCATTCCGCCCGAAGACATCGGCATCGCCGCCAAGATCGAGCGCGAACGACAAGAACAGGCTGCAAAAGACAGGGAAGCCGAGCCCCAGCGAGAAGAGGAGGTCGAGCTTCCCCCGCTGCGGCCCGTCGGCATTCGATAAACAGTCACGTGCATGAGGCACAAGAAAATAGCGCGACAGGAGGATGAGGATGACGAACCCGACCCCGAACCCACGACACAAGCGCACGTTGCTCTTGTTGGATCCCTATCCGCGGAACAACCCGTATCATCTGACGGCGAGTGAACGCCGCGCGGTATGGTTTCCCAAGCTCAGCCTGCCTGTCATCGCGGCCTACACCCCACCGGAGTGGGAGGTCAAGCTGGTCGATGAGGCCGTCCACGACATTGACTTCGACGAGCCGTGCGACCTGGTCGGCCTGTCGGTGATGACCTGCTATGCCCCCCGGGCCTACGAGATCTGCGCGGAGTTCCGCAAGCGGGGCAAGCCGACGGTCCTGGGAGGCGTGCATCCGACCTATTGCCCGGATGAAGCCCTCCGTCACTGCGATGCAATCGTCTGCGGGGAGGCCGAGGAGATCTGGCCCCAGGTGGTGGCGGACTTCGAGGCCGGACGCATGAAGCGCATGTACAAGATGGAGCAATTTCCGGCCCTGGAGAATTACATCAGCCCGCGCATCGAGCTGCTCAGCCCGGACAGCTATATGACGCGCCAGTGCTCCTTTACCACGCGCGGGTGTCATTTCGACTGCGAATTCTGCAGTGTCTCTCCCTTCAACGGCAAGACGACCCGTCGTCGTCCGGTCCCCGAGGTCATCAAGGAATTGTCGGACGTCCAACGGTGGATCTCGACCGAGCTGGTCCAGCGGATCCGGTCGGGCTCGGTGTGGGAGATGCTCGCCACCAACCTCAAGATCCGGCTTGGCATCGAGGACGGGAGCATCGTGGCCTTCGTGGATGACCTCCACAACAGCCACCGGGCCTACTGCCGCGAGCTCTGGGAGGCGCTCAAGGCGCTCAACATCAAGTGGGGCTGCCAGTCCACCCTCTTCCTCGGCGACGACAAGGAAATGGTCAAGCTCGCGGCCGACAGCGGATGCGTGTCCGTGTTCGTCGGCATGGAGTCCGTCTCGGAGGATTCGCTGGAAGAAACGAACAAGGGGTTCAACCGCGTCCAGCTCTTCGAGAAGGAGATCCAGATGTTCCACGACCATGGCATCATGGTCAATCCGGGAATGGTCTTCGGCTTCGACAACGACGACGAGTCCGTGTTCGAGCGCTCGCTCGAGTTCCTGGTCCGGTGCAAGGTCGAGCTGGCCTATTTCAACGTGCTGACCCCGCTTCCGGGCACGGCCCTGTTCGAGCGGTACAAGAGCGCCGGCCGGATCTTCGATTGGGATTGGGCCAAGTACGACGGCAAGCACGTCGTCTTCCAGCCCAGCCGCATGACGCCGGAGCAACTGCAGGAGGGCTTTTTCTGGATCAATCACCAGTTCTACTCGGTGCCGTGCATCTCGAAGCGGCTGGCGGCCACGAGCCAGCGGTTCCTGGCGCGGTTCATGATGAACCGTGAATTCCGCAGGCTGGTGAAGCGCTCCTGTCCCAAAGGGCGGCTGTCCCCGGTTGCGGGTGGCTTGAAGACCCTCCAGGCCAAGCTGCCGAGCATCGAGACCGATCAGTTGATCCCCAATGCGCTCCATGCGCTCAAGCAAACCTTTGATGGAGCCAAGGCGCAGGATCTCTGGCTGAGCATCAAGGCCCGCCGGCACGACCAGGCCGCCGCGCTCTTCGTGGACCTGGAAGGCACCCTGGACCACTTGAACGCCAAGGAGCTCTTGAAGCGCCTGCGCGACGCGGCCAAGCAGGCGCAGCTCGACATCATCGTGAACTTCGAGCATCTCCGGCAGGCGACGCCCGCGGCGATCAAGACCCTGCTGGACGGGGATGCCATCAAGAGCATCGCCCCCTACGCGAAGGTGCGGTACCGCAATTTCAAGGTGTCGTTTGAGGAAGCGATTCAGGGGCTGTCGCTCAGCGGGCTCGAGGTGCTGAACGAGGACTGGCAGGATGCATGACTTTCAGTACCGCGACGGCGAGCTGCACTGCGAAGCCGTCCCCCTGAAGAGGATTGCCAAGGAGATCGGAACACCCTTCTACCTCTACAGCCACGCCACGCTGGTCCGGCATTTTCGCGCCTTCGACGGCGCCTTTGAGGATATCCCCCACATCGTCGCGTTCGCGATGAAGGCCAACTCGAACCTGGCCGTCCTGCGGTTGATGGCCTCGGAGGGCGGCGGCGCCGACATCGTCTCCGGCGGCGAGCTCTTCCGGGCCCTGAAGGCGGGGGTCCCGCCGCACAAGATCGTCTTCGCGGGAGTGGGGAAGCAGCGCGACGAGATCCGCTACGCCCTCGAAACCGATATTCTGATGTTCAACGTCGAGTCGTCCGCGGAGCTCCAGGCCCTCGACGAAGTGGCCGCGGAGACCGGCCGCCGGGCGCGGGTTGCTCTGCGGATCAACCCGGACATCGATCCCAAGACCCACCCCTACATTTCCACGGGGCTCAAGAAGAGCAAGTTCGGGATCAGCGCGGACCGGGCGCTCGAGGAGTTCCAGCTCGCCTCGTCGCTCAAGCACATCGAGGTCGTCGGCGTGCACAAGCACATCGGCTCACAGCTGACCGAGGTGACGCCCTTCGTGGAAGCGCTGAAAAAGATCCTGTTGCTGGTGCAGGCGCTCAAGGAACGCAAGACCGATATCCGGTACATCAATATTGGGGGTGGCCTGGGGATCACCTACGCGGCTGAAACGCCGCCCCATCCCAGGGATCTCGCGGGGGCGATCTCGCCGCTCGTCAAGGACCTGAAGTGCACGCTGATCATGGAGCCGGGCCGCGTCATCGTGGGCAACGCGGGCGCGCTCGTCACCAGGGTGCTGTATACCAAAGACGGCGAGGCGAAGCGGTTCGTCATCGTCGACGCCGCGATGAACGACCTTCTGAGGCCGAGCCTGTACGGTGCCCATCATGAGATCCTCCCGGTCCGCGAGGCCGCGAAGACGGCGGAGACCTCCATCGTGGACGTGGTCGGCCCGGTGTGCGAATCCGGCGATTTTCTGGCGAAGGACCGGGCCATGCCGGATGCCAAGCCCGATGACCTGTTGGCCGTGATGAGCGCGGGGGCCTACGGCTTCGTGATGGCCTCGAACTACAATTCACGGCCCCGTCCCCCCGAGGTCCTGGTCAAGGACGCCCAATTCCATATCGTCAGGCAGAGGGAGACGCGCGAGGATCTCATTCGCGGAGAGTTGATTCCTGACTTTTTAAAAGGAAGTGACAGGAAGTAAAAAGGAAAAATTAAAAAGGAAAAAGTGGTGGGATCCATCTTACTTTTTAACTTTGCCTTCTTAATTTGTCCTTGAGGTTCGCGATGCCATCGCTCCCAACCAAGCCGATTCCCTTCATGAAGCTCTCCGGGAGCGGCAACGACTTCATCCTGATCGATAATCGGCAGGGGCTCGTCAAGCCCGCTCAGGCCAGCCGCCTGGCGGCCAAGGTCTGCCTGCACCGCCTGTCCGTCGGCGGGGACGGGCTCATCTTGATCGAGCGCTCGCGCCGGGCGCATTTTCGCTGGCGCCTGTTCAACGCCGACGGCAGCGAGGCCGAGTTCAGCGGAAACGGCGCGCGCTGCGCGGCTCGCTTTGCGTTCCTCAAGCGGATCGCCCCGGCGCGCATGCGGTTCGAAACCCTGGCCGGGGTCGTGGAAGCCGAGATGGTGCCGGGCCCCTTCGACCGTCGAAACGCGCGGCCTTCGGCAGTCAAGGTTCGATTTCCCAATCCCAAAGGGCTTCGCCTCAACATCCCGTTGACGGTCGAGGGTGTCGAGCGGGTGGCGCACTTCGTCGACACCGGGGTCCCGCATTGCGTCTACATCGTCGATGATCCGGGCGCGGTGGACATCGTGCAGATGGGGCGGCCGACGCGCTACCACGAGGAGTTTTACCCGGCCGGAGCGAACGTCAACTTCATCAAGATCCTCGAGCCCCACCGCATTCGCATTCGCACCTACGAGCGGGGGGTGGAGGATGAGACCTTGGCCTGCGGGACCGGCTCCATCGCCTCGGCGCTCGTCGCGAGCCTGGTGGCCAAGGTGGAATCCCCGGTCACGGTGCTGCCCGAGAGCGGGCTCGAGTTGACCGTCCACTTCAAGTCCGACGGCCACACATTCTCGGACATTGACCTGCAGGGGGACGCCCGGGCGGTCCACGAGGGGCGCATCTTGCCAGAAGCCTGGCAATAGCAAAGCGGGGCTCGCGGCCGGCGGCTCGGGGCGAGTGGGAAGACATCAAGCGTATCTCTTCGCCCCTTGCCACGTGCCACTGGCCCCAGGAGGTTGTGATATGTTTTCCGGTTCGCTGGTCGCAATCGTCACGCCCTTTCGGAACGGCCGGGTCGACGAGCGGGCTCTGGCCGATCTGATCGAGTTTCAGATTGCCAACGGCACCGACGGCATCGTGCCGTGCGGCACCACCGGAGAATCCGCCACGCTCACGCACGCGGAACACGAGCGCATCGTGGCGTTGACGGTCGAGGTCGCGAATCGACGGGTGCCGGTGATCGCCGGCGCGGGATCCAACGCCACCGAGGAGGCCATCGCCCTCACGAAGCACGCCAAGCAGGTCGGAGCGGACGGCGCGCTGCTCATTACGCCCTACTACAACAAGCCGACCCAGGAGGGGCTGTTCCGCCACTACAAATCCGTGGCGGACGCCGTCGACCTGCCGATCGTGCTGTACAACATCCCGGGCCGGACCTGCGTCAACATGGCTCCCGCCACCGTGGAGCGGCTGACCGCCCACCGCAACATCGTCGCCATCAAGGAGGGGAGCGGATCCGTCCAGCAGGTCTCGGAGATCATCCGGGCCTGCGGCGATCGCATCGTGGTCCTCTCCGGGGACGACCCGCTCACGCTGCCGATGCTGGCGGTCGGGGCGCAGGGCGTCATCACGGTGACGGCCAACATCGTGCCCCAGGACATGGCGGCCATGATGGATGCCTATGCCGCCGGGCGCCATGAGGAAGCCCAGCGGCTGCATTACAAGATGTACGGCCTGTTCACCGCGCTGTTCTATGAGACGAACCCCATCCCCGTCAAGGAAGCTCTCGCCATGATGGGCATGATTGATGGCGAGATCCGCCTCCCGCTGACACCCATGTCGAGCGAGAACAAAGACAAGCTGGCCCGTGTCTTGAAGGAGTACGGGCTCATCTGAACAATTGGTACGGGCTCCGGGCCCACCCCGCATGGTGAAAAGCCTACACGTCGTAGCTGCGCCATCTCATGGCGCCGTTCCGCCGGCAGGAGGCGGACCCTCCAGCCGGAAGAGGTCTTCCTGTGGTTAAGGTGATCGTGGCCGGAGCCGCCGGACGCATGGGATGCCGGCTGGTGGCCCTCGTCAAGCAATCGGAGTCGCTCTCGCTGGTCGGGGCGATCGAAGGCCACGGACACCCGTCACTCGGCGAAGATGCCGGCCAGGTGGCGGGCTGCGGGAGTACCGGGGTCAAGATCACCGACGGGCTGGACGCCTGTGTGGAGCGCGGGGAGGTCGTCGTCGACTTTTCATCGCCTGCCGCGACCCTTCAGCACGTGGCCGTCGCGGCCCGGCACAAGCGGGCCATGGTGATCGGGACGACGGGATTCTCCGCCGACGAGTCGGAGGAGATCGGATCCCGGGCGAAGGTGATCCCCTGCGTGTGGTCGCCGAACATGAGCGTGGGCGTCAATCTCGTCTTCAAGCTGATTGCGGAGATGGCCCGGGTGCTGGCCGACGGCTATGACATCGAGGTGATCGAAGCGCATCATCGGTTGAAGAAGGATGCGCCGAGCGGGACCGCGCTCAAGATGGCCCAGATCCTTGCCCAGGCGACCGGTCGCGATCTGGACCAGGTGGGCGTGTACGCGCGCAAAGGCTTGATCGGGGAGCGGAAGAAGGGCGAGATCGGCATCCAGACGGTGCGCGCCGGTGACATCGTGGGCGACCACACCGTGCTCTTCGGCGGCATGGGGGAGCGCATCGAGATCACGCACCGCGCGCAGAGCCGAGACACCTTTGCCGCGGGGGCGCTGCGTGCGGCGCAATGGGCCGTGGGCCAGCCTCCAGGGCTCTATGACATGGCCGATGTCTTGGGGATACGTTGAGGGGGAGCCGGGCTGGCTTCCCCCTCGTCGTGAGTTCCGCGCTTATTCTGGAGCTTGCTGAACGAGAATGTAGGCGAGCAGGACGATGATCGGCGCACCGATGTACATGGCTTTCTTGCCGAAGGTGTCGTACACACCGTAGATCAGCACGATTGCGATCAGGGTGTAGTACATCGACGCGATGCCCTGGTACCCGCTGCTGGGCTCACTGGCCAATGCCCACGATGGTATGGAGGCGTACAGAAGACCGGTCAACGCTGCCATCAGTCGCTTCATGGATCGACCCCTCCCTCGAAGTTTACTGTTCTTTTGAGATCAACACGACGAGTCGCCTGCTTTCGTCGGGGCTATCGCCCGATGGTGCTTTGGAAGGCCTGTAAGATGCCCTTTTTGCCCCCTGCTTGTCAATGCGTGAGTGGGCCCAGGCCGTCACTGGCCGAGCCTTGGCGGAGGACGGTCGGTCTTGGAGAGGGATCGACGCCGGGCTTGTCAAGAATTCTTTATACAGGGGAACAGGCCAGGTTGGCTCAGAGCCGTGCCCGCAACGGGCACAGGCTCGCGGCGCAAGCCTTACTGCCGAGCGGTGAGCGGTCGGGGCTCGGCCTCGGCGGCTTTTCGGCGGCCGCAATTGAGGCAGGCGAAAAACGCCATCGAAAGCCCCGTGTCGAGATCGACGGCGCGCTCCACCATCATGGTTCCACTGCACTTGTCGCAGGTTTTCATAGTCGCGCAACGTAGCACGGTGATCGGGGAAATGCCAGCCCCCTGAAGGCCCGGGGTAGGCGGACAAAGGGCCTGCACAACAAACTCCCGTATAGGCCGATCGGGCCTCCCCGGTTCACGAACGATGGCGACGATCCACCATAGGTTGGGGGGACCAGACCATGATCACAATCAATTGTGGAGACCTCACGAGCCGGGCCTTCCTTGACACGCGACGCACCCGCCTCCTACGATGACGCTGACGGTCCCACGAAAGGACGTGGCATGCTGAGACTCTTCGTCGTGTTCGGGCTGATCATCCTCCTCTACTTCCTCGTGCGTCGGGCGGTATTGGAGTTTCGAGGCGGGGTGACTAAGGGGCGCGAGCTACCGGACAAGGACCAGATGGTGCAGGACCCGGTGTGTCGGGTCTACGTGCCGCGGGGCGCGGCGGTGGAGGAAACGATCGGCGGCCAGACCTATTACTTTTGCAGCAGGGACTGTGCGCGTACGTTCGAGAAACAACTCGCGCGCTAGGAGCCTGGCCGACGTTGTCCAGCCCCGTCCGCTCTCATGCAGTGCTTTGTAGCTGCACCATCTTATGGTGCCAAATTATGGTGCCGAACATGGCCGCATAAGATGCGGCAGCTACCTAGTAGGAGAGGCTCCTACCCGCAATCAGAATAGGTGTAATCGGTCAGCTTGCCTTCCTCGTCGAACTTGAGCGTGATTTCGCATTCGTTGGGAGAGAAGTTCCAGAAGGGCGCTCTTTTCGATCCACCGGCAATCCGATAGTAGGTCCAAGTTTCCCCTCCAAAAAACCGTGAGGCCTTTCCGCTGGGAGCCCCCCAATTCTCCTCGAACCAGGCTTGATCTTTCCCTTGGAGCTCGGCCGGCTTGAGCGACGCCTCCAGATAGGGATTTCCCCCACAGCCGAGAAACAGCATCGGGATCAGTATCAGGGTGGCCACGCGCAGGCTCTTCATTCACTCATCCTCCCGCAAAGGGTCGAACGGGTTCGTGCGATGCACTGATTGTAAGCGGCCCCTCGCAGACTGTCAAACCAACTCGTCCCGCGTTCCGGCGTCTCACTCGGCTGGCCCAGCGATCGTGAAAATGCCGTCAGTTGGTCACACGCGTGACCGCTCCAGCAGCCTCCGGGCCTCGCGGAAGACTGCGTGAAACATCGGCCGCGTCAGTTTGCCCGTGAAGGTGTTTTGCTGGCTGGGGTGATAGGAGCACAGGAGCACGATGCCCCAGGGAAGTCGGACCGTCGCGCCGTGACGGAACGTCGGGAGGGGGGAGACCTTGGGATGCCCAAGCTCGCGCGCAGTTTTCAAATACTGGTCGAAGGCGATCTTCCCCAGGACGACGACGACGCGGACACGGGTCAGCAGGCGCAATTCGTCCAGCAAGAAGGGACGGCAGGCGTCGAATTCGGCCGGGGTCGGCTTGTTCCCGGGCGGGGCACATCGAACCGAGGCGGTGACATAGCAGTCCCGTAGTCGGAGGCCGTCGGCTCGGTGCGTCGAGCCGGCCTGGTTGGCGAAGCCGTACCGGTGCAGGGCCTCGTAGAGCCAGTCCCCGCTCCGGTCGCCGGTGAAGACGCGGCCGGTTCGGTTTCCGCCATGGGCGGCCGGCGCAAGGCCGAGGACCAGCAACCCTGCGCGAGGGTCCCCAAAACCCGCCACCGGGCGCCCCCAATACGTCCAGTCGTAGAACTGCCGTCGCTTCGTGGTCGCGATCGCCTCGCGATGGGCCACCAGACGCGCGCACAGGCGGCACGCCACGACACGGCGGTTGAGCACATCGATGGGTTTCACTGCACGCTTCCCCTCGAGTTCTGTCCAGTTGCGGGGATATCCTTGCCGCCTCGAAGGCATGCTGATAGCATGGGCCTGCCTGCCGGAGCAGCGAGGCTGCTCCCCGCGGGGTGGTCAACGGGGGGGAAATTGTCCATGCATGACAGCCGGTTGCGCATCCTTCTGCTCGTCGCCGGGATCGCAAGCGTGGTCCTGGTCTCGGCGGCCTTTACGCCGCAGGATGCAGAAGATCCCCCCGGCGGCGCGAGCCCTGCCGGGACCGTCGCGGTGCCGTCGCTCGAAGACGGCGGGCCCGAAGACCCCGCCTCCTCGACCGAGGACGTGGAGCCAACGGAGGCGGACCCGGGGCTCGGATCGCTGTCGGAGATGGACGGCCCCCTCGTCGTGCTCCCCGAGATCCGGCGGAGCGGGCCCCGGCATTTCCTGAGCTCCTTCAGGCTGCCCAAGGAGCTGGAGTTCGCCGGTCAGCGGGTGCCACTCGACCAGTGGCACGTGCGCGAGCGAATTGAATACGAGTTTTATCAGTTTCTCGCCTCGGAAGGCGACAGCATCATCGTGGCCAAGCGCACGGGGCGATGCTTTCCCCCCGTCGAGAAGGAGCTGGCCAAGGCCGGCTTGCCGGACGATCTCAAGTACATGCTGCTGGTCGAGAGCAAGTGTGTCGCGGCCGCCTACTCCCGCAAGCGGGCGTCGGGACCCTGGCAGTTCATTCACTCCACCGCCAAGCGATTCAAGCTCAAGAGCAACAAATGGCGGGACGAGCGCCGCAATCTGGAGCTCTCCACCGAAGCGGCGATCCAATACCTCCAGCACCTGCATGACATCTTCGGCGACTGGCTCCTCGCCATGGCCGCGTACAACGCCGGTGAGTCCAAGATCAAGAAGAAGCTGAGGGCACAAAAGATCGACGACTATTGGAAGTTGCACCACGTTCGTGAGACCATGCGGTACGTGCCGCGGGTCATCGCCGCCAAGGAGATCTTCTCGCAGCCGGAAACCTATCTCGGGCTCACGCGGGAGGATCTGTACTCGCCCCTCGAGACCGAGACCGTGACGGTGCGGATCAGGAAGCGGAAACAGCACCTGGCGACGGTGGCGGAACAATACGGCACCTACTTCCTGGAGCTGAAGATGTTGAACCCCGAGCTCAGACGGTCCTACCTTCCCCGCGGCACCTACAAGCTCAAAGTGCCGAAGCGTCCCTGCCTCGAGCCCTGCGCCGCCGAAGACGGCGCGGGTTGACCTGCCGGTCGCGTCGTGATCATTTCCGGTCTCCCAGCCCGCCCCCGCACGCTCCTCGCCAAGCTCCTCGGGGCGGGGCTCCGCGCCGTCGACCCCGTGCAGGCCGTTCGCCGTGCGGTGAGGCGGCGAGGCCCGTGGCTGCACGTGGGGGAGGTGCGGTACGACCTGCGCCGCTATCGGTCCGTCTCAGTGGTCGGTGCGGGGAAGGCGTCCGCCCCCATGGCGCGCGAGCTCGAGAGCGTGCTCGGCGACCGATTGAGCGGGGGCCTCGTCGTGGTGAAATACGGGCACGGCGCCCGAACGCGGCGCGTCCGCGTCGTCGAAGCCGGCCATCCGGTTCCCGACCGAGCCGGGTTGCAGGGGGCTCGCCGTCTGCTCGACCTGGTGACGGGTCTTACCGCGGATGACTTGCTGCTGGTCGTCCTCTCGGGCGGCGCGTCCAGCCTGCTTCCGGCTCCCTGTCCCGGCGTCTCGCTCGCCGACAAGCAACGAACGACCACCTTGCTGCTGCGCAGCGGCGCGACCATCCAGGAGATCAACGCGGTCCGCAAGCACCTGTCTGCGCTCAAGGGCGGGCAGTTGATCGCCAAGACGCGCGCGACCGTGGCCAGCGTGATCCTCTCGGACGTCATCGGCGATGATCTGGGGTCCATCGGGTCCGGACCAACGGCGCCCGATCCCACCACGTTCCGCGATGCGCGTGCCATCCTGGACCGATTCCACCTGTGGACGAAGGTGCCGGCGCGTGTTCGGGCGCATCTGACGAGAGGGCTCAGGAGACAGGTGCCGGAGACACCCAAGCCGGGCGCGCGGGTGTTCAAGAGAGTCCAGAACCAGATCGTCGGAAACAACCGCGCCGCGGTCGCCGCTGTGGCGCAGGCCGCGGAATCGGCCGGGCTCCGCACGATCGTGCTGACGACGTCCCTGACCGGCGAGGCGAGGGACGCGGCCAAGTTCCTGGTGGCGCTGGCGCGGGAAGTCAGGGTCTCCGGGCAGCCGGTTCGACCACCGGCCTGTCTGGTGGCCGGCGGGGAGCTGACGGTGACGATTCGCGGCCAGGGGCGGGGAGGGCGCGCGCAAGAGTTTGCGCTCGCGGCCGCCATCGACATGGCCGGACTGCACGATGTCGTGGTGGCCGCGCTCGGGACGGACGGGACGGATGGGCCCACCGATGCCGCAGGCGCCGCGGTGAGCGGCGAGACGATGCGGCGCGCGATGCGACGCGGGATGGATCTCCCACGGGCGCTAGCCGACAACGATGCCTACCCCGCCTTTCGCCGGCTCGGCGGCCACATCGTGACCGGCCCGACGCGGACGAATGTCAATGATCTCTATGTCGCGCTGATCCTT